>NZ_JBIYDV010000004.1:0-301204 GCF_044909215.1 Bacillus sp. RC252
CCAGTAGCACCTGTGTTACCTTGAACGCCTTGAGGTCCGGTAGCACCCGTGTTACCTCTAGGACCAGTGGAACCAGTAGCGCCCGTGTTACCTTGAGGTCCAGTAGGTCCTCTGCCGAACGAAGCTGAATTAACTAGAGTAGTTTGTAACTCTGCAATTAATTTAAGGAGTTCTTGGAGTGTACAAGGATCAATTCGGAATAACTTTGTAATGTAAAGTAAATAATTAATTAAAATTTGAAGTTCAACAAATACAGCACTTGCTACGAAGGTTGGATTTTTTAATATAGTTATTAAGTTTTTAATGATGGCTAATCCTTGTGCTTTCAGAGCGGAAGTAGTGTCTAGTGAACAGATGAATTTGCTTAGTAGGTGCAATGTATCTATTAGATCTTCTATGTTTTTGGAAGATGGATTGGCGAAAAGTTTAGGGATTATTTTTATTAAATCGTTAATGATTGCGCGGAATGTTCTAATTTGCGCTTTAGTAATTGGAATCGTTGGGGTAGTTGGAATTCGTCCAGCGCTAGTTGGAAAGCATGGATTGGAGTATTTATTTTGATTGTCATTAAAGCGAGACATTAAATCTCTCCTTTCTAATAAGAATGTGAACGAAACTCATCATAGTAGATGCAGAGAGTAGTTAAATGGTCATAGTGAAATGGGTTCTTTCGAGAAAAAAATAAAAAAAACGCCTTATTATAGGGCGTTTTTTTTATTTTCAGCATACTGATAATACCGTTTTAGTGAAATTTTTGATTTGAAGCCAACTAATTTTATGATCTCTGGCTCTGGGGTTTGTTTTTTTATTAGGCGTAAAATAAATGTGTTCCGGAAATGTTGTCCAGAAATGCCTTTACGTAAATTCGCTCTTGCTACTTCAAGTCGGATCATTTTTTGAATAGCGATTTCTGTTAGTGCTTTTGGTGCGTCGTTTTCATATACCCATCTGTATGTTCCGCGGTTAAAATCGAATGCAACAAACAACGGGTCATTACTATGGTATTTAGGGCGAACTGGTTCTGGAATACTTTTATAATATGTGTACAGTTGTTTTTTGTCTTCGATTGCTAATGTGATTGTTCTTTCTACTCCTGCGGTTGCTGGAATAGAAAGTGTATTAGTTTCAAAATGAACGTGATGCATAGTTAATGCTGTAAGCTCTTGTAAGGATAGTCCGTAGTCGATTAATATACTTAAAATGGCGATATTACGATCCATTAATAATGGACGAACGGGACGTTGTTTTTCTGAAAGTCCTTCTAATGAAGTGACTATATGCTTTAATCTTTTTTCTTCATCGGATGAAATGAAATCTTCATTACGCAATGCACGGTTTGGTTGAATAGTAATTTCCATATCATTCAATGGATTTGGAATGTTAAGAAAATGATGCATTCTATTTAATACAATAAATACACGATGCATTGTTTTCTCAGAGTAGTGTCGATTCTTTTTTAAGTCTGAAAAGTAATCTTCATAGTCTTTTGTACAAAGTGTTGCCCATATATTACTGGAAGGGAGCTTTTTGTTTTTTTCTAACCAATGTCCAAAATCTTCAATGTCATAAACATAACGTTTAATGGTTGAAGACTTTCGGCCTTTATTCAATAAAAAAATAGAAAAGGCTTGTATTGTATCATGGAATTCCGTTGTTTCCATAGTCCCACCACCTTGATTATTTCTTATATTATAGCAAACTTTTCTGAAAATAGGCATTTGCAAGAGGGACTGGAATAATAATATTTGGTGAGTGGATAAAATGAGGTGATTGTATGGAACAATCGATGCGTAAGAAAAATAACAATCAAATTAATATTGTATTAAACCATCGAAAGAAAATTTCGTTACCGGCATCAGAAAATAAAACGGTAATTTCAAGTGAAACCACTACTAAACATGAGATGTTGCAGAGAATTGAAGAAGAGATGGGAAAGCTTGTTGGGATGGATGAAATAAAAAAGATAATAAAAGAAATTTATGCTTGGATTTATGTAAATAAAAAAAGACAAGAGATGGGGTTGAAATCTGAGAAGCAAGTGCTTCACATGTTATTTAGGGGGAATCCCGGTACTGGGAAGACAACCGTTGCTAGAATGATAGGGAAATTGTTGTTTGAGATGAATATTTTATCGAAGGGGCATTTAGTTGAAGCAGAACGTGCTGATCTTGTGGGGGAGTATATCGGTCATACAGCGCAAAAGACGAGAGATTTAATAAAAAAGGCCATGGGAGGTATTTTGTTTATTGATGAGGCGTATTCTTTAGCGCGGGGGGGAGAGAAGGATTTTGGGAAGGAAGCTATTGATACACTTGTGAAGCATATGGAAGATAAGCAGCACGGTTTTGTATTAATTTTAGCTGGATATTCAAGAGAGATGAATCATTTTCTTTCATTAAATCCAGGGTTACAATCTCGTTTTCCATTTATTATTGAATTTGCGGATTACTCGGTAAATCAGCTGTTGGAAATTGGAAAGAGAATGTATGAGGAGCGTGAATATCAGTTATCTAAAGAAGCGGAGTGGAAATTTCGAGATCATTTACATGCGGTAAAGTATTCGTCGCAAATTACATCGTTTAGTAATGGGCGATACGTACGGAATATTGTTGAAAAATCGATTCGTACACAAGCTATGCGATTGTTACAAGAGGATACGTATGATAAATATGATTTAATTGGGATATCAAGTATGGATTTAATGCTTGAAGAGGAGACGCACAGTACGTAAACTGTGCGTCTGTTTTTATGCATAAGTTCGTTTACTCTTTTTTTGCTTTTTCTTGGTGAGTTTTATGAAGACGTTCCATTTTAGCGCTCTTTTCGTGCGCTGAATTTGGATCATGTCCAAATTGGTTTACTGAGCTTTTTTGAGCTCCTTTATTAACATGGTTTGTCATTTGCATTCACCTCGCTTTAAAAATTAGTATAAACATTATGTAAAGAAAAACTCGTTAGAAAAGAAAAACCTCTTTACGATATGTAAAGAGGTTAGATTGCTATTTATGCATTGAGCGCTCCTTTGTATCGATGCGTCTATGCGGTAAATGCCATTTGTAATGAATAGAAACCATGCGAAAGCAAACAATTAAAATGAATAAGGTGTATAGAGCCCAATCGCTAACGATGACTTTAGCGCCAATCAAAAAACCGGCTAAAATCGTCCAAAACGCATATACATCAGCTCGAAGGACGAGAGGTTTTCTACGTGCTAAAAGATCACGAATAATACCGCCGCCAATGCCAGTTAAAACAGCAGCTACAATTGTAGCGCTAATTGGTAAATTTAATTTTTGGGCGTATAGAGCTCCTTGTACGGCGAACGCTGATAAGCCGATGGCATCTGTGATGTTTTCCCACTTTTTCCAATGCTTAATTAATTTATTAGGAAAAAGAAAAATAATCGTCATTGATAATAGTGCGATTTGGAATAACATGTCTTGTTGCCAAAACGCGACGATTGGATAACCGATTAATAAATTACGAAGGGCACCTCCCCCAAATGCGGTTGCCATTCCTAAAATATATACCCCGAAAATATCATAATCCTCTTCCATTGCAACAATGGCTCCGCTTAGTGCGAAAGCGATTGTGCCTATGATGCTAAAAATCTCCCATGCCATGAATTTTCTCCCCCGCTAACTAGATGAAATGTGCTTCCTCTGCTATTATATTAGAAGGTTTAAATTTCGAAAAGGATGAGTGAACATATTTGATGGAAGAAAAAGAAAAAATCATATTAGTTGGCTGTCAATTGCCACAAGATGATGATGAAAAATTTATGCATTCCATGAAAGAGCTTGCATCGCTAGCGAAAACTGCGCGAGCGGAAGTGTTAGTATCAACGACGCAAAAGCGCCCGAAGTTTCATCCGGCGACTTATATAGGAAAAGGTAAACTAGAAGAGCTTGCAGCGTTGACGGAAGAATTAGAACCAGCTGTTATTGTTTTTAATAATGAGTTAACACCAAGTCAAATTCGGAATTTATCTTCAGTATTAGATGCGAGAGTGATTGACCGAACGCAGTTAATACTAGATATTTTTGCGCAACGTGCGAAATCGAGAGAGGGTAAGCTTCAAGTAGAATTAGCTCAATTGCAATATACAATGCCGCGCCTTATGGGACAAGGTCTTGCTTTATCGCGTCTTGGTGGTGGAATTGGTACAAGGGGACCAGGAGAGACGAAGCTTGAGACAGATCGTCGTCATATTCGATCTCGTATTGATGAAATAAAGAGACAACTTGCGGTTGTTGTGGAGCATCGAAAGAGATATCGTGAGAGAAGAAAAGATAATAAAGTGTTTCAAGTTGCGTTAATTGGGTATACAAATGCAGGGAAATCTACGTTGTTTAATAGATTAACGGAAGCTGATACGTTTGAAGAAAACTTATTGTTTGCAACGCTAGATCCGACGACAAGAAAGATGCCGTTACCTTCTGGTTATACAGTGCTTTTGACTGATACGGTTGGTTTTATACAAGATTTACCTACGTCACTAATTGCTGCTTTTCGATCTACGTTAGAAGAAGCTGGGGAAGCAGATGTTATTTTACATGTTGTTGATTCTGCAGATCCTAATTATGTAGGGCATGAGCAGACAGTAAAACAATTATTGTCGGACCTTGAAATTAATCGTATTCCTATTATTACGTTATATAATAAAAAAGATAAATTGCATCAAAACTTCATTCCATTTCCGAAAAGTGATTTCTTAATGACTAGTGCTTTTGAAGAAAGTGATTTATTGCGTATAAAAGAAGCGCTAGAAACGAAGATGAAGGAAGAAATGGATGATTATAAAGTGGAAATCCCTCCGAGTGAAGGTAGGTTATTAACGCTTTTAAAGACAGAAACAATATTAACTAAAATGGAGTTTCTAGAAGATAAATTTGTATATGATTGTACAGGGTATATATTTGCTCATTCATCGCTTAAGGGGCAATTAAAGAGATTTTTAGTGGAAGAAGGAGAAAATAATGTTTGATCGTTTGAAAAATGGAGAAAAAATTGCTCCAATCGTAAAAGAAGTAGAAAGTCAAATTATAGAAGTACATAAATATGTGGATGAAGTGATTGAGAGTAACCAATTTCGTGTATTAGAAAGTTTTCGTAAACACAAAATTAGCGATTCGCATTTTATTCCGACGACAGGTTATGGTTATGATGATATTGGTCGTGACACGTTAGAAAAAGTGTATGCTGATGTATTTGGGGCAGAAGCGGGTCTTGTTCGTCCGCAAATTATTTCAGGTACTCACGCAATTTCGACAGCTCTATTCGGTATTTTACGTCCAGGAGATGAACTGCTATACATAACAGGAAAACCATATGATACGTTAGAAGAAATCGTTGGTGTACGCGGAAAAGGTGTAGGCTCATTTAAAGAATATAATATTGGTTATAACGCAGTTCCGTTAACTGAAGAGGGATTTGTGGACTTTGAATATGTTGCAGCTGCGATCCATAGTAATACGAAGATGATTGGTATTCAGCGTTCAAAAGGATATGCTACTCGTCCGTCGTTTACTGTTTCACAAATTAAAGAGATGATTGCGTTTGTGAAAGAGATTAAACCTGATGTTGTTGTATTTGTAGATAACTGCTATGGCGAATTTATTGAAGAAGAAGAGCCATGTCATGTTGGTGCGGACTTAATGGCAGGTTCTCTTATTAAGAATCCTGGCGGTGGAATTGTTAAAACTGGTGGTTACATTGTTGGTAAAGAGCAGTATGTTGAAGCGTGTGCATATCGTCTAACATCTCCAGGAATCGGTGCGGAAGCAGGGGCATCTTTATACAGTTTGCAAGAAATGTATCAAGGTTTCTTCTTAGCGCCGCATGTAGCGGGACAAGCGCTAAAAGGTGCGATTTTTACAGCTGCATTTTTAGAAAAGTTAGGGATGAATACATCACCAGCTTGGAATGCACCAAGAACAGATTTAATTCAGTCTGTTCAATTTGATGATAAAGATCGTATGATTGCGTTCTGTCAAGCGATTCAATATGCATCTCCAATTAATTCTCATTTCACTCCATATGCAAACTATATGCCGGGTTATGAAGATGATGTAATTATGGCTGCGGGGACGTTTATTCAAGGTGCAAGTATTGAGCTGTCGGCTGATGGTCCGATTCGTCCGCCTTATGTTGCTTACGTGCAAGGTGGATTAACTTATTCGCATGTAAAGATTGCGATTTGTTCTGCGATTGATGCGTTAATTGAAAAAAAACTATTAACAATTTCTTAAAGGAAAGCTGTCGATTTCGGCAGCTTTTTTCGTGTGAAAGTAATGATTTGTGCCATTAGAAAAAAATGAAAAAATTCACAAAAAAATCATGTAAGAAAAGCTAACATCTATTGACACTAAACATAACATGGTATAAAATGAGAAACAGTTAAGGCGAAGGAGGAACTGAAACAATGAAAGAAGATAGACGTTCTGCTCCGCTGTTTCCAATTGGTATTGTAATGGATTTAACACAATTATCTGCACGTCAAATTCGCTACTATGAAGAGCATAATCTTATTTTTCCAACCCGTACAAAAGGGAATCGTAGATTATTTTCATTTAACGATGTAGATAAATTGTTGGAAATTAAAGATTTGTTAGATCAAGGCTTAAATATGGCCGGAATTAAACAAGTATTGCAAATGAAAGAAAATCAAACAGAAGCAGTGAAAGTAAAAGAAGAAACGAAAGAAATTTCAAAATCCGAGCTTCGCAAAATTCTTCGAGATGAACTACAACATACAGGTAGATTTAATCGGACCTCATTGCGACAAGGTGACATTTCAAGGTTTTTTCACTAAAGATAACTGATTCTGAAGGTGTTTAGAGGGACTAAGGAGGAATTTATAATGGCTAGGTACACAAAAGAAGATATTTTCCGTTTGGCGAAAGAAGAGAATGTAAAGTATATCCGTCTGCAATTTACGGACCTTTTAGGGGTAATTAAAAACGTAGAAATTCCAGTGAGCCAATTAACAAAAGCTCTTGATAACAAAATGATGTTTGATGGATCTTCTATTGAAGGTTTCGTACGTATTGAAGAATCTGATATGTATTTATATCCGGATTTAGATACTTGGGTAATTTTCCCTTGGACAGCTGAAAAAGGTAAAGTAGCTCGTTTAATCTGTGATATTTACAATGCTGATGGTACTCCATTTGATGGCGACCCACGTAACAACTTAAAACGTGTGTTAAAAGAAATGGAAGCATTAGGATTCTCAGATTTCAATCTTGGACCAGAGCCAGAATTCTTCCTATTTAAAGTTGATGAAAAAGGAAATCCAACACTGGAATTGAACGATAACGGTGGATACTTCGACCTTGCGCCGATGGATCTAGGGGAAAACTGTCGTCGTGATATCGTTCTTGAACTTGAAGAAATGGGCTTTGAAATTGAAGCATCTCACCATGAGGTTGCGCCAGGTCAACATGAAATTGACTTTAAATATGCAAATGCAATTCGCTCATGTGATGACATTCAAACATTCAAGCTTGTTGTAAGAACGATTGCTCGTAAACATGGTTTACACGCAACATTTATGCCGAAACCATTATACGGTGTGAACGGTTCAGGTATGCACTGTAACTTATCACTATTTAAAAATGGTGAGAACGTATTCTTCGATCAAAACGGTGATTTACAATTAAGTGATGATGCTCGTCACTTCATCGCAGGTATTTTAAAACATGCGCCAGCATTTACAGCGGTAGCAAACCCAACTGTAAACTCTTACAAGCGTTTAGTACCTGGATATGAAGCTCCATGTTACGTAGCATGGTCTGCACAAAACCGTAGTCCATTAGTGCGTATTCCTGCATCTCGTGGTATTAGTACACGCGTAGAAGTACGTAGTGTTGACCCAGCTGCGAACCCGTATTTAGTAATGGCTACATTATTAGCAGCAGGTCTTGATGGAATTAAAAATAAATTAACTCCACCAGCTGCAGTAGACCGTAACATCTACGTAATGACAAAAGAAGAGCGTGAAGAAGCAGGTATCGTTGACTTACCAGCAACATTAGCGCAAGCGTTAGTTACTTTACAATCTAATGAAATCGTATGTGGCGCATTAGGTGATCATTTACTTGAGCACTTCATTGAAGCAAAAGAAATTGAGTGGGATATTTTCCGCACGCAAGTTCACCAATGGGAACGCGACCAATATATGTCTCTATATTAAGAGAGAAAAAAGCCCTAATACTACGGTATTAGGGCTTTTTCGTCATTTATCTACAGTGAAAAAACACGAATATTGTCGCATTTTTTTTAGTGTCATCAGGAAGTAATTTAGTGAAAATAATTTGTGTTGACTCGTTCTGTATAAAGAACTAAAATGGCATTAACTAGAAATGTTTGTATATTAAAAAGAATGAAAATATTGTTTTTTTCTTAAGTTTTCGATGTCAATTTCAAGTTGAAGCTCATTGGTTTTAAATGAGGAGGGAAGTTATGGATAAGGAAATAAATTTGAAAAATCTATTTACTATTATACGGAAAAGAATTTGGATCATTCTATTATTTACAACTCTCACAACAGTAGCAGGAGCGATGTATACTATATATGTAAAAACACCATTATATGCCTCTTCAGCAAGAGTTATTGTTCAAGCTAATGCTGAAACGATGAATACATTGAAAGCGATGGTAAATGAGCCTGTAATATTAGAAAAAGTGGCTGCTGAATTGAATATTAACAGATCTGCAGGTGCATTAAGTGGACAAATAAGTACAGAAAGTGTGCAAGGGTCCCAGATTATGAGAATAAATGTAGTGGATATAGATCCTGTGCTTGCTCATAAAATTGCAAATACTACAGCCGTTGTTTATAAGAAAGAAGTAGCGAATATACTGAATTTTAATAATGTGAGTATATTACCAGAAGACCCAGTTCAAAAAAATTCTATGCCTATAAATATAAATCACTTTAAGACGATACTAATTGCATTCTCTATAGGTATGGTGCTCAGTATTGGATTCATTTTTTTATTGGATTCACTTGATGAGAGAATCAAATCGGAACGGCGAATTGAACAATTGTTAGATGTCCCTGTTTTGGGCGGAATATCTAAAATGAATAGAAAAAATGTGAAAGACAAATTCAGTAAAAAAAATACGGTATTATTGGGGGAGGGAACGGAGTGGCTTACAAAAATAGACGAAAAACAAATAAAGTTAAAGGAGAAAGTATAATTGTACATACCGCTCCAAGATCGAAAATTTCGGAGCAGTATCGTTCGCTTCGAACAAACCTTCAATTATCTTCATCTATTCATAAAAGCAGAACTATAGTTATTACTTCTCCGAGGTATGGTGAAGGAAAATCAACGATTACAGTTAATTTAGCAGTCTCAATAGCACAAAAAGGTGAAAAAGTATTGGTAATAGATGCAAATTTACGAACACCAACGATTCATGAAATGTTTGGAGTAGAAAATACAATTGGATTAATTGATATATTGAACGGAAAAACAACTTTAGAGGGCGCCGTGAAAAAAACAGAGATGGAAAGTCTGGATGTATTAACTAGCGGACCGGTACCAGTCAATCCATCCGAAGTACTTAGTTCGAGTGCAATGGATATGTTAGTTCAAAAGGCAATGGAACGATATGATATTATATTATTTGATTCTTCTCCTGTACTAGAAGTAACAGATACAAGTGTATTGGCTGATAAGTGTGAAGGTGTATTATTGGTGATACGTTATAATCATACTGTGAATGAAGATGCGCTTGAAACGAAAAGGGCGTTAAGTTTTACGAAAAGTAGGATATTAGGTGCGATTTTGAATGGAAAAGTATAAATAACATAAATGGACTTTTAAAAAAATAATTTAATATCCCAATATTAAGATGTTTTTTATAAAGAATTTTTTAAAGAGCTACGATGTGGTGATGTCTCCTTACCGCTATCAACGGAGGCACTCGATTATGCTGTGGGTTGTGAAAACAACCTTAGATGCGAGTCATCAAGAGTGTAATGTGAGGCCGGGTTAGATGCCCATGTTTTATTAAAGTTTCTAACTATGTGCTTTTAATAAAGAGAATATAGTTAGAAACTTTAAATTTGAAAGAGTTAAGTATGGAATTGATTAAAGGAGGAAGTTACATGACGTATCGGCGGAGGATATCGTTATTGCTTTTAATGGATTCAATGATTGTGTTAAGTGCTATTTTCTTTAGTTATTTCTTTGTAAATGCTAGCTTTAGTGTTATCACTTTATCATCAATTATTAGCTCTATCACTCTATTAGTCAGTCATCATTTATTTGCTTTAATATATAAGTTGTATAATAAAGCTTGGGAATATGCAAGTATAGGAGAATTACTCATTATATGCAAAGTTGTTACATTTTCTATAATTGCTACAGCAGTTGTGCAGCAACTAATCATGCAAAAAATGTATTTTCGGCTGTTAGTTGTAACTTGGATGATTCATATTTTATTAATTGGTGGTTCACGTTTTATATGGAGAATGTACAGAGATATTTATTATGTAAAAAAGGGTGATAGAAAAAGAACGTTAATTGTTGGTGCGGGATCTGCTGGGACAATGGTTGCAAGGCAGTTGTTAAAGAATAGTGCTGCCGAATTAATGCCAGTCGCATTTATTGATGATAATGTAAAAAAACATAACCTTGATATTTGGGGTATTCCAGTAATTGGTGGTAAGAATCAAATTGAGTACGCTGTTAAAAAACTGAATATTGAAATAATAATTTTGGCAATTCCTTCATTAAACAAAAGAGAGCAAAATGTTATTTTGAAAAGATGTTTAAAAACAGAAGTGAAAACTCAAATTCTTCCGATGTTAGAAGACTTAGTAACGGGTAAAGTATCGGTGAACGAATTCAGGGATGTTCAAGTAGAGGATTTATTAGGGCGTGATCCTGTAGAACTTGATGTGGATATTATTTCAGATTATATAACTGACAAGGTTATTTTAGTTACTGGTGCAGGAGGTTCGATTGGTTCGGAAATTTGTAGACAAATTGCAAAATTCAGGCCGAAAAGGTTGATTTTACTAGGGCATGGGGAGAACAGTATTTATTCTATAGAAATGGAATTAAACAGAAAATATGGAGATATGAAAGGCACGTTTATTCCTGAAATCGCAGATATACAAGATGAAAAAAAGATGAATTCAATAATGAATAAACATCTTCCAAATGTTGTATATCATGCAGCTGCACATAAACATGTACCACTAATGGAGAATAATCCTGAAGAGGCTGTTAAAAATAATTTGATTGGAACTATGAATGTATCAGAGGCAGCGAGAGCACATGGAGTAGGAACGTTTGTTATGATTTCCTCTGATAAAGCTGTGAACCCGAAGAGTGTTATGGGAGCAACAAAGAAATTAGCTGAGATGGTAATTCAACATAAAGATAAAATAAGTCATACAAAGTTTGTTACTGTACGCTTTGGGAATGTCTTAGGAAGTAGAGGGAGTGTTATACCTTTATTTAAGAAGCAAATTCAAAATGGTGGACCAGTTACAGTTACTCATCCTGATATGGTTCGGTATTTTATGACAATCCCGGAAGCATCAAGACTCGTAGTGCAAGCTGGTGCTTTAGCTAAAGGTGGAGAGATTTTTGTATTGGACATGGGAGAACCAGTGAAAATAGTCGACCTTGCCAAAAATCTTATTCGATTATCAGGAAATTCTGTGGATGAAATAGGAATAGAATTTACTGGTATACGCCCAGGGGAGAAACTTTTTGAAGAATTACTAAAAGAAGATGAAATGAATGAAAAGCAAATTCATCCGAGGATTTACGTAGGACAAGAAATGAATGTTCGTATAGAAGAAATTGAAGAGTTTATTTCAAGTTATACAGATTTAAACGAAGTAGAATTAAGAAAACGATTGTTAAAGTTAGTAAATCAGCGTAAAACTTTAAAACTGTTAATACCTGTATCAGGTTAATAGAAAAAATTTATATAAGACGGGTGCGTGGGATGGTGTCTAAAAAAGTTCTGTTTTGTGCAACTGTAGATTATCATTTTAAGGCTTTTCATTTACCGTATTTGAAATGGTTTTCAGAACAAGGATGGGAAGTACATGTTGCAGCGAATGGGAATATACATCTTCCGTACGTAACTCGAAAATATAATATTCCTATTCAAAGGTCACCTCTTAGTATACAAAACCTCCACGCATATAAAAAACTAAAATCAATTATTGATCAAAATAAATATCATATCATTCATTGTCATACGCCTATGGGAGGAGTAATTGCTCGTTTAGCTGCTCAGAAAGCCAGGCGGCAAGGAACGAAAGTCGTATATACAGCACATGGATTTCATTTTTGTAAAGGAGCACCATTCATAAATTGGCTTCTATATTATCCAATTGAAAGAAGTTTAGCAACTAATACGGATTGTCTTATAACAATTAATCAAGAAGATTACAATTTAGCAGTTAAACATCGTTTTCAAGCGAAAGATATTAAATTCGTTCATGGTGTAGGGGTAGATATAAAGCGATTTGCCCCTGTAACTGAAACTGAAAAGCAAGAATTAAAACTACAATTTGGCTATAATCCACAAGATTTTTTAATGTTTTCTGCTGCTGAATTTAATAAGAATAAAAATCAAAGCTTTTTAATCCATGTATTAGCACAATTGAAAAATGAAATGCCACATGCGAAGCTTTTGCTTGCTGGCGAAGGACCGTTAATGGAAGAGTGCAAAAAAATAGCTACTCAACTAGGAGTGACTAACATGGTTCATTTGCTCGGTTACAGAAATGATATAGCTTCCTTACTACAGATGTGTGATCTTGCGGTTGCATCTAGTTACAGGGAAGGTTTGCCAGTTAATATTATGGAAGCCATGGCTTGTGGACTTCCGGTTGTAGCTACTGATAACCGGGGACATAGGGAATTGATTATTAACAATAAAAATGGTTGGATTGTAGATCGTGATGATATAAAAGCAATGGCTGACAGGATAAAGGGTATTTCTATAAATCCTAAAGTATTAGCTCAGATGGGGCAGTATGGATGTACTATTATTAAAAATCAATATTCAGTAAATGAAGTGTTAAAAGAGAAAAAAGAAATTTATACAACATTTATGGGGGAAATGGAGGATTTAAATTGGGCACTCCATTAAGAGTATTACATGTAGTCGTAAATATGAATAGAGGCGGAGCGGAAACTTTAATTATGAATTTATATCGCAATATAGATCGTTCCAAAGTTCAATTTGATTTTTTAACATGTAAAGAAGGAGTGTTTGATGAAGAAATAGTAAAGTTGGGCGGAAAAGTTCATAGAATTCCATATGTTACGGATGTTGGTCATAGAGGCTATATAAAGGCATTAAATACCTTCTTTAGCTCTCATCCGCAATATAAAATCGTTCATTCACATATGGATAAAATGAGTGGATTGGTACTTCGTTCAGCTAAAAAAGCAAGGGTGCCAGTTAGGATTGCACATAGTCACAATACTAGTAGTGAAGGTGGTGCTACTGCAAAAATCTATAAATGGTATGCAGGAAAATCTATAGGTACATGTGCAACGCATTTGTTAGCATGCTCAAATGCAGCTGCGAGATGGTTATTTGCAGATAAAGCTGATACAGCTAGAATCTTAAAAAATGGAATTGATTGTGATAGATTTTTGTTCATTCCAGAAATGAGAAAACATGTAAGAGAAGAATTACAGCTTGAGCAAGACGCTCTTGTTATTGGCCATGTTGGAAGATTTGCTCATCAAAAAAATCATGCTTACCTTATAGAAGTATTTGCGCAGTTAACTCGATTTAGGCCGAATTCAATTCTTTTATTAGCTGGCGAAGGGCCACTTCGTATGGAAATTGAAAATCAAGTGAGGGAATTAAATTTGGAGAAGCATATAAGGTTTCTTGGGATACGAGCTGATATAGAAAGGATACTTCAAGCATTTGATGTATTTGTTTTTCCATCCATACATGAGGGATTGCCACTTACTCTCATAGAGGCGCAAGGAGTTGGTTTGCCTTGTATTATATCGGATGCTATTACGAAAGAAGTGGATTTGGGAATGAATCTAGTTGAACATGTTCCTCTAGCAGATAAAATGGCTTGGATAGAAAAAATGAAAAATATAGAAATTAGTAATTTTCCGAGGGAAATACCAGCTCAAGTATTTTTGGAGAAAGGCTACGATATAAAACATACGGCAGAATTAACTCACGACTATTATTCCGTACTTTCGAGGTGAGTAATTTGGAGAATTTAACGATTTTCACCCCTACTTATAATAGAGCATATTGTCTTACAAATTGTTATGAGAGTTTAAAACGTCAAACATGTAAGAATTTTATTTGGTTAATAATAGATGATGGATCTAGTGATAACACAAAAGAATTGGTGGATAGCTGGATTGCTGAAAAATATATAAAAATTATGTATCATTGGCAACAAAATCAAGGGATGCATGGTGCTCACAATACAGCATACGAAATGATTGATACGGAGTTAAATATTTGTATTGATTCTGATGATTATATGCCAGACGATGCTGTAGAAAAAATCCTTTCTTTTTGGAGTAGATATGGGAATGATGAAGTTAGTGGGATAATTGGATTGGATTTGTATACAAATGGGCAATTAATTGGTTCAAAGTTACCAGAAAACCTTAAATATTCCACGTTGTTTAATCTTTACAACAAACATGGTGTCACAGGTGATAAAAAATTGGTCTATCGCACAGAATTGACTAAGAAATATCCATACCCAATTTTTAAAAATGAAAAATATGTTGGGTTAGCATATAAATATTATATGTTAGATCAGCAGTATGAGATGTTACTGATGAACGAACCTCTTTGCTATGTTGAATACATGCCTGACGGTTCATCAATGAATATGCTAAATCAATATCGTAAAAATCCAAGAGGTTTTGCTTTTTATCGTAAGGAACTTATGAAATTACCATTTACTAATCGAGTATTCAAGTATAGGCAAGCTGTACATTATGTATCTAGTAGTTTTATAGCGAAAAATAAAAGATTTATGCAAGAGTCGCCATGCAAAGGTCTTACGATTTGCGCATTGCCATTTGGAGTTATTCTTTATAGTTACATTACAATGAAAACAAGAATGGAAGTAAATATATAGGGATTTACTTAGTAAGTAAATGAGAGGACATAATAATGACTATACTTTGGATGAATCTTTTTATCGTATTCATACTCGCATTTTTTGCAAGGTATTTTGCTATACCTGTAACTAATAATTTTACATTGATAAAGCCAAATAGATTATTGGTTTTAATGGCGGCTCTATCACTTGTATTGGTAGCGGGACTTCGGAATAATATTGGGGATACTTATTTTTATATGCATGCATATAAAATAACGGAGTTTAATTGGGAGTATGTTCAAACTAACAAAGACATGGGCTTTAATATTTTTCAAATGGTTTTGAAAAAATATGCGGATGATCCTCAAGTAATGGTTTTTACTACAGCATTGATAACAAATGTACTCATTGTAGCAACACTATATAAATATTCAAGACTAATTGAATTGAGTTTATATGTTTATATTACGTCGGGTATGTATTTAACATCAATGAATGGGATTAGGCAATATTTAGCCGCTGCAATTATTTTTGCTGCCACAAAATATATTTTTGAAGGAAAATGGAAAAAATATATGGCAATTGTATTATGCGCATCAACATTTCATGCAAGTGCATTAGTTCTTATGCCAATCTACTTTTTTGTAAGAAAAAAAGCCTGGTCAGGAACGACATATTTGCTTCTTTTTTTAGCAGTATGTGTAGTTATAGGTTTTAATCAGTTTTCGGAAGTTTTATTTTCGGCAATTGGAAATACTCAATATGGTCAATATAAGGAATTTCATGAAGGTGGTGCCAATATACTTAGGGTTGCTGTGAGTATAGTGCCAATTATACTGGCTTACCTTGGGAAAGATAAAATGAGGGCGTTATTCCCTGAAAGTGATTATATTGTAAATATGTCTATATTAGGTCTTGTTTTTATGATTATTTCAACACAAAATTGGATATTTGCTAGATTCTCCATATATTTTGGATTGTATCAGTTAATATTAATTTCTTGGGTTGTGAAGTCATTTACAGATAAAGATCAAAAGTTGATTTATTATGCAGTTCTAGTGTGCTATTTTATTTATTTTGTATATGAACATGTAATTACTCTGGGAATTATCTATAAGAGTAACCTACTTTGATAATAAAGTGCAAGATGCTGGGAGAGGATTGTTAAATGGGGATAGATTCTAAGCTTAGACCTAAAAATAAAAAGAAGGTTTTACACATTGTCAGCGCTCTGAATCGCGGGGGAGCTGAAACGTTACTAATGAATATATATAGGAAAATAGATAAGAGGCAGCTTCAGTTTGATTTTGTATCTCATCGAAATGAGAAAAATGATTATGAAGATGAAATAATGGCGTTAGGTGGAAGAATATATAAGGTACCTAGTTTAGGACAAATAGGACCTTTTTCCTATGTTAAAGAACTTGTGAAAATTATGTCGGATAATCAATATGAAGTTGTACATGCACATACGGATTATCAAGGTGGTTTCGTTGCTGTAGCGGCAAAAATAGCCGGTATAAAAAAGAGGATTTGTCATTCGCATAGTAATAATTGGCCACAAGACTCTGGAATAAAAGCAAGAGTTATCCTAAAGGTTTTGCAATCTATTATTAAATATGCTGGAACTAATTATTGTGCGTGCAGCGTTGAAGCAGCACGTTTTTTATTTGGCGAAAGGATGCTTCATAGTGAGAGGATAGAACTAATTAAAAACGGTATAGATATTAATCAATTTACTGATATAGACGCTGGGAGTAGTGTCAGCGTAAGAAGGGAACTTAATATACCGAATGCAACAAAATTAATAGGACATATAGGAAGTTTTTCAGAGTCAAAGAATCATATTTTTATCCTAAAAGTTTTAAAGCAAATTTTAAAACGAGATTCAAATTTTGTTGCTATTTTAGTAGGAGATGGCCCGTTAAGGATTTCTATTGAATTAAAAGCAAAGCAATTAGGGATTTTTGAAAATATTAGATTTTTGGGGGTTAGGAAGGATATTCCACGACTCATGAAGAGTTTTGATGTTTTTATTTTTCCTTCTTTGTTTGAGGGGTTTGGTATTGTAACTTTAGAAGCGCAATCTGCAGGTGTACCATGTGTTGTAGCAGATACGCTACCTAATAATACTGATATGGGGTTAGGGATAATGTCATTTGTTGACTTAGATGAAGAAATTGAAATATGGTGTAAAGAAATTTATAAAGCCTTGTTAAAAGAAAGACCTGACAGGGAATTCATAATTAACAATATATCGAAATTAGGCTTTGATATTAACGATAACATTTACGAGTGGCTATCGTTATATGGAATTGTGCGCAAGGAAGAAATAGGATAATCTAATTTATTTTCATTTTATATGTCTGATGTATAAGGAGATTTGTTGAGCGTAACAGCAAAATACAAATATAAAATGAGGAAGAGAAATCAATAATAGATTTTGTGAGGTATCCTATAATGAAAAAGAAAAGAATATTAATTACATCTTTTGATATGGAAATTGGTGGAGTAGAAAGAAGTTTGATTGGTTTATTAAATACAATTGATTACAGTAAGTATGATATAGATTTAATGTTATTTAAACATGAAGGTGGATTTTTCTCTTTACTACCTAAAGAGCCGAATTTATTAGAGGAATTGCAACAATATACTACTTTTAGAAAATCAATTAAGCAGATATTACAAGAAGGGCATTACTCAATTGGGATTACTAGGATAGTAGGGAGAATTATGGGCGTTATGCATGGGCGATATGTAAATAGTAAAGAACCTGGATACTTCGTCATTCAATATGGATGGAGAATATCTCTTCCATTTCTTCCAAAGTTGAGAGAAGAGTACGATGTTGCGATAAGTTTTTTATGGCCGCATTATTTTATAGGGGATAAAGTTCGAGCGAAAAGAAAAATTGGGTGGATTCATACTGATTATTCGAACATACAACTTAACAAAGAAATGGAATGTAAAATGTGGAGGAAAATGGATGATATTGTGGCGGTTTCCGAAAGTTGTAGAGATACATTCCTGAATAGTCTGCCTTATATTAATAAAAAGGTGCAAGTGATAGAAAATATAATAGATTCTGAATTTGTTCGCGAACAATCTAATGAAGGAGATATTACTCAGGAAATACCAATAAATAGAGAGCGAATCAAGTTAGTTACTGTTGCTAGACTTTCTCATGCTAAGGGAATTGATGACGCTATATATGCGCTTAGAAAACTATTAGATCAAGGGTATGATATCGAGTGGTACATAGTTGGATATGGGCCTCAAGAAGCGGAACTTAAATTGTTGATAGATAAATTAGGACTTCAAGATGAATTTGTTTTACTAGGTAAGAAGATTAATCCGTACCCGTACATAAAAGCATGTGATATTTATGTACAACCTTCTAGATACGAAGGGAAGGCAGTAACAGTTCGGGAAGCGCAAATTCTTAAGAAACCAGTATTAATAACTAATTTTTCAACTGCCAAAAGTCAGCTGGAGAACGGGGTAGATGGATATATTTGTCCAATGGGTATAAAGGGAATTGTCGAAGGAATAAAAAAAATGATTGATGATGTTGAATTCAGAAGTGAAATTGTTAATAATGTAAGCCAAAAAAATTATGGTAATGAAATAGAAGTGGAAAAGATATATAGGTTAATTGAATTAGAATAGATTAAGTTATAAAACTAAAAAATCTTTTACTATTTATAAAAGATACTTGGGGGAATTATTTTTATGGAGAATGTTTTAGTATTAGATACATCGGTAGGTTCTCTTAACAAGGGTGACGATATAATAATGAAGTGTGTAAAGCATCATCTTTCTGATATAACTAAAAATGCATATGTTTTAACATTACCTACTCATGTTTCACCTTTTCATTGGTACCAAGTAGCGAGAAAATCAAATAGGGTAAAGATTTATAGTGATGCGAAATATAAGTTTGTAGGTGGTTCGAATTTGCTAGCAATGGATATGTTTACGCACTTTCCGCAGTGGAATATTAATATATTTAATTATGGTCCTTTAAAGGGGAGTGTTCTGGTTGGAGTTGGTGCAGGAAAAGGGAATAAAATAAATCCCTATACAAAAATGTTATATAGAAAAGTTTTATCACATGAATATATACATAGCGTTAGAGATGAAAGAACAAAAAAAATTTTAGAAGAAATGGGCTTTAAAGCTCTAAATACTGGTTGTGCAACTTTGTGGTCTTTTACGCATGATTTTTGTAGGGGAATTCCAAGTGGAAAATCGGAATCGGTTGTTTTTACACTAACCCATCATTCTAAAAATCGTGAAAAAGATCAATTATTGATAGATACACTTAACAAAAGTTATGAAAATGTCTATTTTTGGATACAAGACGCTGATGATTTTGAATATTTAAAAACTTTAGAGGGTATACAGGACATAAAAATTATACCTCCTACTATAGAGGCGTATGAAAAAATCCTAAATACAGCCGTCGATTATATTGGAACACGTTTACATGGCGGCATATTTGCTATGCGTCATAAAAAACGTGCAATAATTATCTCCATAGATGAAAGAGCTAAGGGGATGGGCGAAACGTATAATTTAAATCTGATTGATAGGGAAGATTTAAATAATCTTGAAAAAATGATAAATTCAGAGTTTATCACGGATGTTCAAGTGAATTTTGATGTAGTAAATCAATGGTTAAAACAGTTCTCTAATTAATAAATGTACTTTGATAAAAATGGCGATTTATTAGGAGGCTCAAATGAATAGTATAATTCTCGATAAAATTGTCGTAAGAAATAATAGAGTTGATTATTCTTTTAGTATTAAGGGGGATTTACAAAAGTATTTTAAGACAAGTAATCATATGTTTCTTGAATATAACTATGATGTATCTGATATCCCTTTAAGTATTTTGGCTATTCCGTTTGTTGCAAATGTAGTTCCTCTTGTATGGATTACTAATTCAACAATAGTAATAAATGAACTAGATAAATCTTTTTATATTTGTTTAAATAATATAAAAAATGCATATCAAAACATGTTTCCTGGTGTGAAATTTAAAGGATCCGTGGATGTAGGAGAAATTATTGATAATGTTTACATTCCGGAATTTGAAGCGGCATCTTTATTTAGTGGGGGATTAGATGCACTTACTACATTTATAAGAATAAAAGATAAAAACCCCTTGCTAGTTACTGAATATGGATGGCATGAAAATGAAATAGAGGGTAGTAAAGTATGGGAGGCAGATAAAGAAAATGCCATAAATTTTGTAAAGGATAATGGACTAGAAAATATTTTTATACAATCCAACTATGGGACCTTTATAATTGCAGGGAACATTGACCATGATTTTAGAGAAAAGTTAAACGATACATGGTGGCATGGATTGCATCATGGTCTAGCGATAATATCTGCAGCTATTCCAATAGCTTTTAAACTTAAGATAAAATGTATATACATTGCAAGCTCTAATTCTCCATTATATCAAGTTACTTGTGCATCTGATCCAACTGTGGATAATGAAATAAAATATGCATCTGGAACAGTATTTCATGATGGATACGAACTTACTAGGCAAGAAAAGATTAAAGTTGTTGTGGACCATTATTCAGCTAGTAAAGAACCTGTTAATATCAGGGTATGTTTTAAAAATGAAGAAAATTGTTGTAAATGTGAAAAATGTTTAAGAACAATTATGGGAATTATTGCTGAAGGGAGAGATCCTCGTGAATATGGTTTTAATATTCCAAGTAATCTTTATCAGTACGTTAAAACTTCTTTAAATAGTGAGGTGAAGTTTTTTACTAATACATTCATTGAAATGTATTGGAATTTAATCCAAGTGCGAATGAAACAAAATTGTGATTGTATTACAGATAAAAATTTACTAAATTGGTTTCTAGATTATGATTTCAAGGCGCAACGAAGAAAAGCGTTATTAAAATACAGGATAACAAAGTTTTTCCCTATTTTAAAGAGGAAGATTAGTGCCAAATTTAGTAGAGTGGGCACGCAAAACAACTAAAATATAGAAGGTATTACGATGAGAATACAAAATTCCTTAAAAAATATTTTATTCGGTTTGTCTGGACAAATAATTAGTATTGGCATGGGATTTGTTGTTCGAACTGTTTTTATTTATACACTCGGTATAGAATATTTAGGTGTGGATGGGCTTTTTACAAGTATACTATTGATGTTTTCCCTAGCTAATTTAGGCTTTGATACAGCTATAATTTATAGTTTATATAGGCCATTAGCTGAGAAGGATATCTATAAAATACAGGCATTAATGAATTTATATCAAAAAGCATACAGATTAATAGGAGTAGTAGTCTTATTATTAGGGTTATCTCTATTACCATTTCTTGATTATTTAGTGAATGCAGATACTATGATTAAAGACATTAACATTATCTATCTTTTATTTTTAATAAGTTCGGTGTCATCATATTATTTTGTATATAAGCAATCTATTATTATTGCTGATCAAAGTAACTATATCATTTCTAAAATACACACTTTGTTCATAATTATATCTAACGCATTACAAATTGTTTTATTAATAATTATTAGTGATTACATTGTAGTACTGATAGTTCAATTAACATTGAAAGTAATTGAGAATGTATATATTGCAAATAAGGCAAATAAATTATATCCATTTTTAAAAGAAAAAAATAATGCGAAATTATCTAAGGCAGACAGACGAGAGTTTTTTGAGAATTTGTATTCCTTGTTACTATATAAAATTAGTGGTGTAGTAATTAATGCAACAGATAATATAATTATATCGAAATTCATTGGAATTATTTGGGTTGGTGTGTATTCAAATTATTTGTTGATCTTAAATACATTAAATACCTTATTAGGCTATTTGTTTTATTCTATCACTGCTAGTGTTGGAAATTTGAATGTGAAAGAAAATGCAGAAAAAAAATATTTTATTTTTCGTGTAATTAACTTTTTTAATTTTTGGATATATGGATTTTGTACAGTTTGCCTTTGGAATTTGATAAATCCATTTATAACACTCTGGTTAGGTGAGGAATATGTGTTTAATAAGTATGTATTATTTTTCATATTACTTAATTTTTTCACTTCAGGAATGCAAAATACAACTACAATTTTTAGAGAAACCACAGGTTTATTTAAAAAAGGGAAGTATAGACCTATCATAGCGGCAATTATAAATATTGTAGTTTCTATAATTCTCGCGAAACAAATAGGAATAGCAGGAGTGCTTTTAGGGACTGTTATTAGTAGATTATGTACTTACTTTTGGTATGATCCTTATATTATATTTAAAATGATTTTTAAAAAATCTGTAAAAGTATATTTTATTAGATATATTTTGTTTGTAGTGCTTGTATTATTTTCTGTTATAGCAACGGATTTTATTGGTTATATTTTTCACATAAATATATTTATGGACATGGTAATACGTAGTATTTTGTGCCTGATTATTCCGAATTTGATCTTTTGGATGGTATTTAAAGAGGCGGAAGAGTATAGATATTTCCTTAATTTAACCCGAATATTAATAAAAAAAATAAAGTCGAAAATATTAACTCGGAAAGTTTCGAATGATAATTATCCATAAATTATTATTTTATTTTTTCCATATCACAGTAAAGAATGCTTTATTTACGGAAGAGATTTTAGGTTGTTCTGAAAATAATAGTAGGGGAGTTATGTATAAAGAGCATAGTGTCTTTTTAATAAAATTGTAAGTTTAAATAGTATAAATAAAAGGGTATTGAAATAAAAACAGCTAGTAAGAATAGATCTATTTAGGAAGGAGAAAGGAATTGTGAAAAGACTTTCTAAATAATGGATCTCTAAAAAAAATAAAAAGTGATGTTACTTCTCTTATATCCAATCAATTTACCTTATGAAACATAAGATGTAGAAAAGCAAAAAAGAGGTGTGAATTGATGTGGAGAAGAAGGGATAATCTTGGGAATTTGAATGATTTAGATTTGGTGTCCAAGCCTCCTTTTCATAATGACATTTTAACTTATGATAGTACGCAATTAAAATGGATTCCAAAATCATTTGAAGCTACAAATTCTACAAGTATATATGTATTAGAATTAGATAGATGGGATGTTAAGAATGATGGGACTGATGCTATCAATACTTCCAAAGGTATTAATAATGCTTTAGTTTGGGCGGCTCAACAAGGTTATACGGAAGTTGTGTTACCTAGAGGAATATATTTGATTGATAAACAAACACCCATCGAACCACCAAGTCATTTAACTTTGAATCTAAACGGTTCAACATTAAAAATGGAAACAAATAATTTGACTGGATATGCAATTATAAGTTTTCGTAGAAATCAAGTATATTCTAGGATAACAAATGGTATTATCCAAGGAGATAGATATACACATGATTATTCTAGTGGGGGAACACATGAGGCAGGGTACGGCATTGAATTGGGGAGTTTTACTCCACCTGCTGATGGGGGGAACAATACACGGTTTGTATCTTTAGATAATCTAGATATTTTAGATTGTACAGGAGATGCCATTACACTGAACAGTACTTTTGGGCAGATTTCACCTTTTCCTACAGCATTAGCAAGTTCATTTGAACAGGGAGCAATTAATACAACAGATGGTTCATTAGTAAGTAGTACAACAAAGATACGTTCCAATTTGCAAATTGATATGACCCAAGTGGCTATTGTAAAGTATGGTTACTTTGGATTATATGGAAATGGATTTGGAGCATTGGGTTCTGAAATAAAATGCGATTATTATGATGTCATTTTTTACACTTCAAATAATATATTTTTATCTTCAAAAACCAATGTACAATTCTTTGATGAAGTAGAAGTCCCTAATGGAGCAAGTTATGCTAAAATTGTTTTGCATCAAGGGAATGTTCCTGCTCCTGCAAATTGTTTAATAAATGTTCGGGTGCCTTCTTTTTCACAATATACTTATATAGAAAAATGTAATTTACATGATTGCCGTAGACAAGGGATTAGTGTATGTGGGGCAAAGAATGTATATATTCGAGATAATGATATTCATCACATCGCAGGTACCAATCCACAAAGTGGACTAGATATTGAAGATGGATATGATTTAAATCAATATATATACATTGAAAGAAATAATTTTCATGATAATAAAAATTATAATATTATTGTTGTAAATGGGAAATTTATCTATATATCGAATAATTCTATTATGAATACCATTTCAAATGCTTATGTTGGGCTATCTATTAATGGTGGTGCAGATAGGGTAATCGTAACAGGGAATAATATCCGATTAACCAAGGTCTCTTTGTTAGGAAATGTTATTTTTTCCAATAATTATGTATACGGAGCGCAAGTAAATGTTCAAGGTGTATATGTAAATCGACCTATTAATATATTAGATAATCATTTTTCTAATAGTAAAATGATTATTGATACCCCCTTTCCATATGCGGTTAAAGTTGATTCCTGTCGCTTTATAAACGATGCAGATAAACTAAATTCCTTGTCATCATTGTATCAGTGGACATTAGAGATGAAAAATGAGCCGCAAACTATCTCAAATTGTATATTTGAAGGACAAGACGTTTTGTATTTAAATTATGTACCAGTAGGAACAGTTAAATCAGGATGGATATTTGAAAATATTATATTTAATAATGTTAAAAACCCAACCTTAGTTGCAGGGACATATACAAATTGCTTTTTTAAGGACGTCACCTTTTTGGGGATAACAAGTACAGGAAGCACTTTAGAATTAAAAGATTGCAAGTTCTTTAGTATAGATAGAAATAACACGTTATTTACAGTGAATAACCTCAAAGCATTCAAGATGATGGATTGTCATATAGAAAAACCAAATGGTACGGTCTTGAATATTCAAAATGTATCTGATGAAATAGTGTTAGGGGGAAATACTATAAAAATTACAAATGATACTCTTCAGAGAGCTATTATTGTTTTGGATGCAGCGTTTACTGGTAAGCAAGTGATAATTCAAAATAATATTATAAATTCCACAAATTTGATGCAAGTTGGGATAGATAATAGAACAACGAGTATTACACCCCTAGTAGTAATTCAAAACAACGTGTTGAATAATGCGAAAATTACAATTACAGGGAGGGAATTTCTGCAAGGGAATATAGTTAATGGTGTAATAGATCCAAATTAATGCATGGTGATAATTAAATTTGAATAGTTTCAAAAAATTATGAGAAATGAAGTAGAGTGGCTCTTAATAAATATGTCCATAAAGTATTATATAATGGTACATGGAAGGATTTTGTCCAATGTAATTATTCGAAATAGTCTAATTCCTAATAGATAATAGGTTTATTGACTTTTAGTTACTACTATAGAATAGAGAAAAGCTATTATGTTTTTTATAAACATAATAGCTTTTTATTATTACGTTAACTGCATACTAAAAAATAGTGTGTAGGAGAATTTTTAAATAATAAATGGATTTTTTAATATACTACTAAGCGTTGTTTATAAAACTGTGTTTGTGAATATATTTTTTGAGATTTTTACAGTGTGTAATAGTCTCTTGGATAAGCATTTGGAAAAATATATTTTGCACCTATGTGTATTGCTTTCTTCTACTTATTAAGTTTTAAAGCTGTGTACTATAGAAAATGTTTGCAGGTGATAAGTAAAGAGAAATTGAATACAATTCTTTAATTACAACTTAAGAATACTTGATTTCAATCCGTAATGAATACTTTGTAGATTATTTAACTTTGGAAAAGCATTTGTAATAATTTAAGATGGGGGAATGATTGGTAATGAAGAGAATGTTTGATATCTTTATTTCTTTATTATTATTAATTTGCTTTTTTTTCGTTATTCTTTTAGTAGCAATTATAGTTAAAACTCAGATAGGATCACCCATTTTATTTAGACAACAACGTCCAGGGTTACATGGAAAATCTTTTTATCTTTATAAATTTCGTACGATGACCAATGAGCGAAATCGTAATGGGGAGCTGTTACAAGATCACGCTAGATTAACTAAAGTTGGAAAATTTCTTAGAAAATATAGTTTAGACGAATTACCACAATTAATAAATGTGCTAAAAGGTCAATTAAGTTTGGTGGGCCCCCGCCCATTATTAATAGAATATATGCCTTTATATTCGAAAGAGCAAGCTAAAAGGCATAATGTAAGACCCGGAATCACTGGATGGGCTCAAGTTAATGGAAGAAATAGTATCTCATGGGATGAGAAATTTAAATTAGATGTATGGTATGTTGAGAATCAAAGTTTTCTTTTAGATTTGAAAATTTTATATCTAACTTTTAGTAAGGTTTTAAAGTCGGAAGGGATAACAAATAATAAGCATGTGACTATGCCAGTTTTTAAGGGGGGAATCGAGCATGGGGGGGAATAAAATGAATATTTTGTTTACTAGTTCTGGTAGGAGGGTCACCTTAATTAAAAAATTTAAGGAAGTACTTAAACAAGAAGGAATCAAAGGAAAAATCTTTACTGCAGACTTAAAAGAAACTGCTCCTACCATTTACTTTAGCGATAAGCATTTTATTGTTCCGCGTGTAAATGAAGAGGGATATATAAATGAATTATTAAAAATATGTAAATCTGAAATGATAAATCTAATAATTCCGTTAATTGATACGGAATTAACCCTTATGGCTAATAATTCGAAGGTTTTCGAGGGTATTGGTGTAAAAGTATTAGTTTCTAGTATGGAATTAAATAAGATTGCTAATAACAAAAAATACACATATAACTTTTTTGCATCTAATAATATACCAACACCTAGAGTATATAGTGATGAAGAGATTGGAAGAAAAGAATATCAATTTCCACTATTAATTAAACCTTATGATGGCAGTTCTAGTAAAGGTGTAACAAAAATAATGAATGAAAAGGAATTGGAATTTTTTAAGGATTATATACCTAACGCTATGATACAAGAGTATGTTTCAGGAGAAGAATACACTATAGATGTCATGGTAGATTTCTGTGGGAATATAAAAACAATCGTTCCTAGATTGCGTATAGAGACACGAGCAGGTGAGGTAAGTAAAGGTATGACCAAGAAGGATTTTGATATCATCCAAGCAGCAGAAACTGTAATAAAAGCTCTTCCTAATCCTATTGGGTGTATTACTTTACAATGTTTTAAAAAGGAGGATGGACAAATTACGTTTATTGAAATAAACCCTCGTTTTGGAGGAGGAATACCACTATCAATAGAAGCAGGAGCGAATTTTCCACTTTGGACAATTAAAATGTGTCAGGGGGAAGTCTTTATAGATAAGGACTTTAATTGGAGAGAAAATTTAACAATGCTTAGATATGATGAAGCGGTTTTTATGGAGAGTATTTAAGATGATGATTAAAGCAATTGTTTTTGATATGGATGATACTTTATATAAAGAGAAAGATTATGTTGTAAGTGGTTTGAAAGCAGTGGATGATTGGATTAAAGAGAAGTATAAGAAAACCGGATTTTATAATATTGCAATTCAATTATTCGATTCGGGGGAAAGAAGGTTCGTGTTTAATGAAACACTAGAAAAGTTAAACATTCCTTACGATGAAAAATTGATTAGTAATTTGATAGAACAGTATAGGTTTCATAAACCAGATATTCAATTGTTGGATGAAGCGGATTGGGTACTAAATAATTTAGTTAATACCGTTAAAATAGGACTTATTTCAGACGGATATTTAGTTGCCCAAGAAAAGAAAATTAATGCATTAAAGTTAAAAGAGAGATTTCATTCGATAATTCTCACTGATGAGCTGGGAAAAGAATATTGGAAGCCGAGCCAAATTCCTTATGAAAAGATAAGTAAGGAACTACAGGTGCCTCATCAGCAATGTGTCTATATAGGAGATAATTTAAGTAAGGATTTTATAACAGCCAAGAAATTGAAATGGTTAACGATCCATATTAATAGAGAAGGTGGAATTCACCATAATCTTATAGTTGAGCAAGCTTATAAAGCACATTATACAATTGATAATTTAAGGAGATTATCTGATATATCTGTATTAAAGCATATGTTTTTAGATACATAGTATTTAAATATGTATAAAGGATGTGTTTACATGCACACAGTTCAGCATAAAAAGCGAATTTACCTTTCCTCTCCGCACATGAGTAGGAATGAACAAAAATATATTCAAAATGCATTTGATACAAACTGGATTGCCCCTCTTGGCCCAAATGTTGATGGATTTGAAAGAGAACTTGCATCTTTTGTAGGAGTGAAAGGTGGGGCTGCAGTTAGTTCAGGTACGGCTGCTATTCATTTAGCTTTGCGATTATTAGATGTCCAAAAGGGAGATACAGTGTTTTGTTCAAGTTTTACTTTTGTAGCGAGTGCGAATCCGATTGTTTATTTGGGAGCTGAACCAGTATTTATTGACTCAGAACCGGAAACATGGAATATGTCACCGAATGCATTGGCACATGCATTGTATGAAGCTAATAAAGTGGGGAAATTACCAAAGGCTATCATTCTTGTTCATTTATATGGTCAGAGTGCTAAACTAGATGAAATTCTTTCACTTTGTAATCAATATAATGTTCCTATAGTTGAGGATGCAGCAGAATCTCTTGGATCTACATATAAAAGAAAAGCAAGCGGTACATTTGGGAGGTTTGGGGTTTATTCATTTAACGGAAATAAAATCATTACAACTTCAGGTGGTGGAATGCTAGTTTCTAATGATGTAGAAGCATTAGAAAGAGCGAGGTTTTTAGCGACACAAGCAAAGGATCCAGCTCCACATTATGAGCATAGTGAGATAGGATATAATTATCGAATGAGTAATATTTTAGCTGGTATTGGTAGAGGACAATTAGAAGTGTTAGAAGATAGGGTGAGAGCTAGAAGATTTATATATAAACGGTATTATGAAGCGCTATCTCACATGCCAGGATTTTATTTTATGCCTGAATTAGAAAATACTCGCTCTAATCGTTGGCTTACTACATTGACAATTGATGAAAAGGAATCCGGGATCTCTATTGGGAAATTGTTGAGAACTTTAGCAGAAGAGAATATTGAAGCGCGTCCTATGTGGAAGCCACTTCATATGCAGTCGCTCTTTAAAGAGAAGAAGTATTATCCGCATAGTAAAAATGAAGATGTGTCGCATTCCTTATTTCAAAGTGGAATTTGTTTGCCTTCAGGATCTAATATGTTAGCTGAAGATCAACAAAGGGTAATTCAAAGCATTTTAAAAGCAGTAGAATGGAAGAATTAAAAGAAAAGTAAGTAAAATTGGAATTAGATTTGTATATGTACCACTATCTGTTCTTTATAGTGAATTCTAAAGGGGATTGTTTGGGAACATTCAGTTTCAATTGATATAAAAAAGAGATGATTATAGGTTTTAAATATTTATATCTTGGTCTGTAAGTAAATTAAAGCATGTAATTGAGAAAGTAATAAAACAAATAACTTTGTTCGTTAAAAAGAATGATAAAGGGGTATGTTTAACGAATTTAATATATAAATAGTATTTGTAGTGACTTTCCATATATTAGGAGGAAGAAATGAGCGCTATAACTGGTATTATTCACTTTACTAATGAACCTGTATCAATTGAACATGGCACACGATTAATGAGTGATTTACAAAAGTACCCTGCTGATGATATTCAAATATGGCACAAAGAAAATGCTTTCCTAGGATGTCACGCACAATGGATTACGCCAGAGTCAGTTGGTGAACAATTACCCTTCTATAATTATGAAAAGCAACTGGCAATTACAGCAGATGCTATTATTGATAATCGTCATGAGTTATTTAAAAAATTACAAGTAGATTATGCGGATAGAAAGAATATGACAGATAGTGAATTAATTTTACTTTCTTATCAAAAATGGGGGGAAGCGGCTCCAAAATATTTGGTAGGCGATTTTGCCTTTATGATTTGGGATGAGAAAAAACAAATTCTTTTTGGAGCTAGAGATTTTTCGGGAAGCCGGACACTTTATTTTTATCGTGGTGAGAAAAAGTTTGCTTTTTGTACTATTATAAATCCGTTATTTTCTCTACCATATGTTGAGAAGAAATTAAATAAGCAGTGGATTGCTGAATTTTTAGCTATACCTGTAAATTTCGAATCAGTAGATCCACAGTTAACAGTTTATAAATATATAGAACAGGTGCCTCCATCCCACACTATTTTGGTAAAGGAAGGCAAAGTAAAGTTTTCGCGATACTATACACCAACTGCTGGGAAAATGCTTAATTTAAAATCAAATGAAGAGTATGAAGAGGCGTTTCGAGAGGTGTATCAAAGTGCAGTGAAGGCACGTTTACGAACACATCACCAAGTAGGAGCTCATTTGAGCGGAGGGCTAGACTCAGGGTCTGTCGTTAGCTTCGCTGCAAAGGATTTACGTGCTGAAAATAAAAAGTTACATACGTTTAGTTATGTCCCTGTAACAGGATTTGAAGATTGGACACACAAAGGTAGAATTGCTGATGAAAGGCCATTTATTCAATCAACTGTAGAGCATGTAGGGAATATACAGGATTATTATTTAGAATTGCCAGAGAGAAGCCCACTATCGGAAATTGATGATTGGTTGGAAACGATGGAGATGCCATATAAATTTTTTGAGAATACTTTTTGGTTGAGTGGAGTTTATGAAAAAGCATCTCAGCATGGAATAGGAGTACTCCTTAGTGGTCAAAGGGGTAATTGGACAGTATCATGGGGGCCTATTTTTGATTACCAGGCAATGTTGTTGAAAAAGCTACATTGGATTCGTTTTTATCGTGAACTATATTTGTATAGTAAAAATATAGGAGTGAAAAAATCACGTGTTTTTGAAGTGGTAAGAAGAAAGGCTTTTCCGTTTTTGTATCAGTTACTTTCTTCAGAGGAACAAGATGTTTTCCCCACAATAATCAATCCGGAATTTGCTAAAAAAATGAATGTTTTTGATAGACTCAAAGAACAGGGCGTTGATATAACAGGTACTTCTATCGCAAATGCATATGACATGAAAAGAGAACAGTTTGAAAAACCCTATTATTGGAGCATAAATGGAACGTATGAAACGAAATTGTCGTTACGCTATGCTTTATGGGATCGTGATCCTACAAATGACTTACGGATTATTCAATTTTGTTCGTCAGTCCCGGAAGAACAGTATGTTCAAAATGGTTTAGATCGATCCCTTATCCGGAGAGCAACAAAAAAATTACTCCCTGATAAAGTACGATTAAATCAGTGTATTCGAGGTGTTCAAGGTGCAGATGGTGTTTACCGTATGGCTCCTTTTTGGAATGAATTCATTGAAGAAGTTGAAGAACTTAGTGTAGATCCAGTAATTTCTGAATTTCTAAATGTAGAGGTAATTAAGAAAGCTATCTCAAAAATTTGTAAAGAACCTCGACCAGAATATGCATTTGATTTAGATTTTAGAGTTTTAATGCGCAGCTTAATATTCTATCGATTTATAAAAAAATTAATATGAAAGGAGGTGATACGTATGAAAAAGGAATGGAAACAACCTGTATTGGAAGTACTTAATATTAATATGACTATGGCGGGACCTGGGCATAAACTTCCTGATGCTGTTCAACCTGATCCAGATGATGCGGTGAAGTATAGTTAAATCATTAGAAAAATAAAGCTCTTATATAGTTTATCTTATATATAAGAGCTTTCAAAAAATTGACAATGTGGGGTGAATAGGATGATTGATTCGATGGGAAATGTGTTATACAAAGCCTTCGGGTTAAAGATAGTAAGTGAAATTCCATTACCTGAATTGTCTCAGCTGAATGAAAAGAAAGAGATGGCAGATATTCAAATAGAAATGACTGATCTATCTGAACGATGGAGTGGATATAACGAAGAGCAGCAAAGAACAATTGTAGTGGAAGATGATGTAGTTATGTTTCATGTTCCTCAAACTGCAATATTTTCTGTCCAAGCGGGTGAGAAAATCATTTTTTCACCTATGCCAGAGGCTGAAGAAAATAAAATACGACTATATATCCTTGGAACTTGCATGGGAGCACTATTAATGCAACGCAAAGTACTTCCATTGCACGGAAGTGTGATTGCTATAGATGGGAAAGCATATGCTTTAATTGGTGATTCAGGGGCTGGAAAATCAACTTTAGCCTCGGCTTTTTTGAGTAAAGGATATCAGTTTTTAAGTGATGATATAGTTGCTGTGACTCTTTTATGTAAGAATACCCCAATAGTTCATCCGTCTTATCCACAACAAAAATTATGGCAAGAGAGTTTAGATGAGTTTGGAATGGAAATAACGCAATATAGCCCTTTGTTTGAAAGGGAAACGAAGTATGCTGTTCCTGTGAATTCTCAATTCTTTCCTGATCCATTACCTCTTGCTGGTGTTATTGAATTAGTAAAAGCACAGGGAGAAGATATCGAGATGACCCGTATAGAAGGGCTTGCACGCTTGTATAAATTATACCGCCATACTTTTAGGAGTTCTTTGATTTCTAAATTAGGATTGATGGAATGGCATTTTGAAACGTCATCTGATATTGCAAGCGGAATGGAAATGTTTCAATTAAGTCGCCCGACTTCAAGATTTACAGCTCATGAGCTTGTGCAAATTATTTTAAATACTATACAGAAAGGGAGTATGGTTGATGGTTGTTCATTCGAGAAAAATATCATTAGAACATAACGTTGTCCAAAGTAAAGGTAATATAGTAAGCGATATGGATGGAGAAAAAGTTATGTTAAATGTCCAAAAAGGAAATTACTATAACTTGGGTGAAATAGGCGGAGAAATATGGGAGCTTATTGAAAATCCAGTAATAATTAATCAGCTTGTTACTATGCTAGTATCTAACTATGATATTGAACGAAAAGATTGTGAAGAGCAAGTTCTTTCCTTTTTAGAGTGTTTGTTTCAAGAAGGGTTAATTCAAATAAAAGATCAGCCTAATAGATAGATTCGTAATTTCAAAAGAACTGTTAGGAAGGGATTAATAAATATTGTGAAAAGGTTAAGGATGTTTTTATCACTAAACATGAAAACAAAGCTCTTATTTTTAGAGGCTTTTATTTTTTTAGGATGGGCACGTGTACTAAAAAATATTACATTTTCCAAAGTTGCACCTTCTTTAGGGAATTACATGAGTGAAACCTCAAGTACTCATATTCAACCGCACGGAGATACGCTAAAAAAGGTGTCCGAAGCAATTTCTATTATGAGTCGTTATACTTTTTGGGAAAGTCAATGTCTCGTTAAAGCTATAGCTGGGATGAAAATGCTTGAAAAACGTCACATTGAGAGTACTCTTTATTTAGGAATGGCTAAGGATAATAGTGGGGAACTAATTGCACATGCATGGTTACGTAGCGGTTCTTTTTATGTTACTGGATCGGAAGGAATGGAGAAATTCACTGTCGTTGGATCATTTGCAAAGAGGCTAAGTGAGAACACTATTAAAGGAGAGTAAAATGGAGAAAGATTTTGGTCTTAATGTAGAGTTCATGTCTAAGGAATTGAAACTTCTTTTTGCAATTTTGAAGTTACAAGATGACGAAACAATGCAAACTTACAGTAATGAATGGTTTTCGGATATTGATTGGGAAGTATTTCTTGAGCAAGCCGTGCATCATCGCGTTTATCCGGTGATATATCAAAAACTTAAACAGGTGGACAAGGAGCTGATTCCTTCACATATTGTACAAACCTTGACTAGAAAATATAAAAGAAATACATTTCAAATGCTTTATTTAAGTGCTGAAATGGAACGAATAAATAAATTATGTAATGAAAATGAGATTCGTACGATTTTTCTAAAAGGGCCTGTACTATCTCAGGACTTATATGGAGATCTTTCTTTACGAACATCCTGTGATTTGGACGTTCTCATCCCTATTCAAAATTTAGAAAAAGCAGAAAAACTACTTTTAGAGCAAGGGTATGTGAAAGATGATTATATTCAAACGATATTAAGTGATTGGAAATGGAGGCATCACCATATAACATTTTTCCACCCAACAAGGCGGATCAAACTTGAAATTCATTGGAGATTAAATCCCGGACCGGGTAAGGAACCTGGGTTTGAAGAGCTTTGGAAGCGAAAGAGAAAAAGTACACTTACGAGTAATTCGGTATATATGTTAGGGAAGGAAGACTTATTTTTATTTCTTGTATCTCATGGTGCCAGACATGGTTGGTCCAGGCTACGTTGGTTAGTAGACATAAAAAAAATTGTCGATCAAGATCTTAATTGGAGTGAGATTCATAAATTAATGAGAAAATATCAAATGCTTCATTTAGGAGGACAAGCGTTAATTTTGGCATCTCAATTGCTAGGTGTACGACTAGATGAAAGAATGATGGAATTAGTAACTAAAAAACATTCAAAGCAGTTAGCGCAAGAAGCGTTGTTTTATTTCAAGCAAATGATAAACTTGCATACCGATCCTGTTCCTGAAGAAGTACTTGCTTATCATAGTAGGCATTTATTTTCACTGATGTCTAATCAGCAAAAAATTTTATTTATTATGAGCCAACTCTATCCTTATCCGATTGATGCAAAAACATTGCCGTTACCTAAATTCCTTCATTTTTTATATTTTCCTTTACGTCCGTTTCTATGTCTTTGGAGGAAAACAAAGAAGCTTGCTTTGTCATAGGGGGAACATCGATGAATCATATTATATATTTTATGAAGAAATTATATTCTTCTGCAGGGAAAATTCTGTATGTGAATTTGTTTGGTATGGTTTTAATAAGTTTACTTGAAGGGATAGGTATTATTTTATTAATTCCTATGATAAGTATGGCTGGAATAATTAATATAGGTGAGGAGACTGCTTTTATTGCACCTGTTTATAGATTTTTGCAGGATTTCCCTAAAACAACAAGCCTAATTTCTATTTTAGGTATATATATACTAATAGTGTTAGGGCAAAATCTATTACAACGAAACATAACGCTAAGGGATGCGAGAACGCAACAAGCTTTTGTACGAGAATTAAGAATAGAAACATATAGTATGATTCTAAAAGCGAAGTGGAGTTTTTTTTTAGAGAAAAGGAAAACAAATCTAATAAATATATTAACTACAGAATTAGCTCGCGTAAGTTATGGGGTTAATTTAATTTTACAATTGTTAGCTGTTATTCTGTTTACATTCATACAGGTGGGGCTTGCGTTTTTATTATCTCCCCAAATAACTATATTTGTTTTGGTCTTTGGCTTATTATTCTTAGTAGCTTCTCGTGCTTTTATAAAAAAAGCACGAATACTAGGCGGTAAGACCTCGAAATTAGCACAAGACTATCTTTCTGGTATAACAGATCATTTTAATGGAATTAAAGATATAAAGAGTAATACTTTGGAAGCATCACGTTTAGATTGGTTACAATCTATAACAGAAAAGATGAGTAATGAACAAATGGAGTATATGAGAATAAGGTCGAACTCTCAATTGTTTTATAAAGTTTCAATGGCTATTTTAATTGCATTTTTTATATTATTATCAGTAAGTATATTTAAAGCTCAACCCACCCAATTACTATTAATCATACTCATCTTTTCGAGACTATGGCCACGATTTATGACAATTCAGTCAAATTTAGAACAGCTTGCTGCAAGCATTCCTGCTTTTAAGTCATTATGGGACTTACAAGGGGAATGTAATGAAGCAATTGAAATGCAGGATATACATCAGCAAAAACATATAAAGCCGATTTGTATAGAGCAGGGTATTGAATGTAAGGGTATTTATTTTCGATATAATAAGAAGGAGCATTTGTATGCACTTCAAAATATTAATGTGAAAATACCAATCAATAGTATGACGGCTATTGTGGGACATTCGGGAGCTGGGAAGAGCACATTAATCGATGTTTTAATGGGATTGATTCAGCCAGAGAAAGGTCAAGTATTAATAGATGGAACTCCTCTTACAAGTGAAAATTTATTGTCATTGAGACGGGCTATTAGTTATGTGCCACAAGATCCTTTTTTATTTAATGCAAGCATAAGAGAAAATTTATTGATGATTGAGCCGAATGCGAGTGAAGAACAAATTTGGACTGCATTAGATTTTGCGGCGGCAGCTGAATTTGTACGAATGCTTCCAAAAGGGCTTGATACTCTCATTGGAGATCGTGGAGTGAGACTTTCAGGTGGTGAACGTCAACGACTTGTACTAGCTCGAGCTATTTTAAGACAACCATCCATTTTAGTATTAGATGAAGCTACGAGTGCATTAGATACTGAAAATGAAGTAAAAATTCAATCAGCAATAGAAAGGTTGAAAGGAACGATGACTATTGTTGTTATTGCGCATCGGTTATCTACGATCCGCAATGCAGATCAAGTTATTGTTTTAGGAAAAGGTGAGATTGTTCAAAAAGGTGAATTTAATCAATTGGCTAAAGAGAGAAAAGGTGTATTTCGAAATTTATTAGGGTCACAAATGGAAGTGGGTTCATAGAGGAGAAAGATTGAATGAAATCTTGTATTATTGTAATTCGAGTTGAATGATAGCCCGGATAATGGTCAGTTACAAAAGGTCTTATTCGGGCTTTTATATTTGTGTTTTCTAAATTTAGGGAATAAATATAATTCAGTACCTTGCAATAAACAATACTAAGTGGTATATTATGGATAAAATAGCTACCGTTTATTGAACAGTACTAAAATGAGAAAGGGGGATTGTCCTTGAACGTTCAGTTTAAAAAAGGTGTGTTAGAACTGTGTGTATTGGCACTTGTAAAACGTAAGGATTGTTATGGATATGAACTTGTTCAGCAAATCTCTAATAAATTTTTAATATCGGAAGGTTCTGTATATCCGTTATTACGTCGTTTAACGAAAGAGGGATATTTTCAAACGTATTTAAAAGAATCCACGGAAGGACCGCCCCGTAAATATTATCAACTAACAGAGCAAGGAGAGATGCAACTTACTTTATTAGTAACAGAGTGGCGTGATTTTGCTAAAGGTGTTCAAGAAATTATTGAAGGGGTGGAATGGGATGAGTAAAGAACGGTTTCTTAAAGAATTATCAAGTCATCTTAGAAAGTTACCAGAAGAAGAGCGACAAGATATTTTATTTGATTATGAAGAGCACTTTCAGTTTGGGATGGAAGAGGGGAAAACTGAATCAGAAATAATAAAGGGACTTGGCTCTCCGAAAGTAATTGCGAAAGACTTGCTTGCTTTGTATCGCTTTGATGAGATGAAAAAGGATCCATCGACTTCGAATATAACAAGAGCTGTCATGGCAGCGGTTGGACTTAGTTTGTTTAATTTTATTATTGTGTTAGGCCCGTTAGTTGCAATTATAGCTTTTATATTTTCCTTTTGGGTCGGTGGGATTGCTAGTGTAGTGACACCATTTTTCGTTATTGTAAAAGTATTTATGGGCACTTTTATATGGTTGGATCTTTTCGTTAGTATAACGTTTGTCGGAGTAGGTTTGTTGTTATGTATTGTAGCTTATTATAGTACGAAGTGGTTTAAAAGATTATGTGTACGCTATGTAGTCTGGAACTTCAAAATGATAAAAGGGGAGTAGATGATGAAAAAGATATTATTAGTAGCTATCGCTTGTATCATTATTGGAGTAATAGGGATTTCACAAACATATGAAAAAGCAGTACAAACTGCAGAAAAAGGAGATAAAGAGGACGTAATTAAAAACGAAACGCTAAAAAATGTAGAAGTTAAGTTAGATGCTGGAGATATTGTTGTCCAAAAATCTCCTGATTCCTCTTTTTATGTAAAGCAAAAAGGAGACGTAAGTAAACAGGAGATTCGTATTGCTGAAGATGGTGATACATTAAAAATCATAGGGGAAATAGAAAAAGGTTTTTCATTTGATTTTTCATTTTACAATTTCGGATTTCAAACGCCTACATTGACTATATTAGTACCTGAACGTTCTTATCAAGAGATAAAAGTAAATTCATCCGCTGGACAAATAGAAATAAGTAATGTGAAAAGTGACCGCGTAAGTGTTGAAACACTCGCCGGAGAAGTGGATTTGAAACATGTAACAGCAAAGAGTGTGGAGGGGTCTACAAAAGCTGGTGAGGTGAATTTTAAAAAAGTAACAGGGAAAGTAACAGCAAAAACGGCTAGTGGGGATATAGATATTATTGATCATGATTCTAAATATGATTTAGAGGTAAGTTCAACTGCTGGAGATGTAGATATTACTTTATTGGAAAAACCACAAGATGCAGTTATAACTGGGCAAACTGCTGCTGGAGACGTGACAATTTTTAATGAAGACAATAAAAATATAACGATTGGTAGTGGTAGTAAAAAGATTAGCGGTAAAACCGCTGCTGGAGATGTTACTATTGAAACGCGTTAATAATTAATGAAACGCATTCTTTTGAATGAACGGAAATCTATCAAAATATAAAAAGAAGATAATTACCTATATAAATAAGGGAATTATCTTCTTTTTATTATTTTTAATGTAAATCACGATATACGCCAATTACTTTTCCAATAACTGACACTTGTTTTAAAATAATAGGTTCTAGTGAAGAGTTTTCCGGTTGTAGACGGAAATGATCTTTTTCTTTATAGAAACGTTTAACAGTTGCTTCGTTATCTTCTGTTAAAGCAACTACAATTTCACCGTTGTATGCAGACTGTTGTTGGCGAACAACAACTAAATCACCATCAAAGATACCGGCTTCAATCATGCTATCTCCAGAAATGCGTAACATAAACACTTGATCTGCTCCAGCAACGATACTAGCTGGAAGTGGGAAGTGATCTTCTACACTTTCGACTGCTGTAATCGGTAAACCGGCAGTAACTTTTCCGATGATTGGAACTTGAATAACAGATTGTGTTTCCGTTCGGTTGTCACCTAAAATTTCAATTGCGCGTGGTTTTGTTGGATCGCGTCGAATATATCCCTTTTCTTCTAGTCGTGATAAATGTCCGTGCACTGTAGAACTAGAAGCAAGGCCGACTGCTTGACCGATTTCACGTACGGAAGGTGGATATCCTTTTTCTTGTACTTTTAGCTTAATAAAGTCGAGAATGTCTTGCTGGCGTTTCGTTAACTTTTCCATGTTTTCTAACACCTCGTTTTCTTTCATTTTTCTTATTATTAAGTATAACATGCGAAAAAACATTCTACAAACATAAGTTCGAACGAAAGGCAAATTTATGATACACTATAAGGAAAATATAGTGAGAAAGAAGGGTTCAAAATGAATGCAATTATTTATGCACGTGTGAGCACAACAAAAGAAGAACAGGAAACATCATTATTGCGTCAAAAAGATGAATTATTGCATTTAGCTGAGCGCTATCAAATGGATGTTACAAAGGTAATTGAGGAGCAGGCTAGCGGTTATACAATTGAACGTGATGGCATATTAGAAGTGCTAGATACAATTCGAGATGAACAAGTTGATGTACTACTTATACAAGATGAAACGCGTCTTGGTAGAGGAAATGCAAAGATTGCATTAATGCATTGTTTACATAAAGAGGGGATAAAAGTTTATACGCACACGCATAGTGGTGAATTACAGCTTTCAGATTCTGATTCGATGGTGCTAAATATAATTGGGATCGTTGAAGAGTATCAAAGAAAGATCCACAATTTAAAAATTAAACGTGGCATGCAAAGAGCAGTGGAGAAAGGATTTCGTCCAGAAAATAATTTGAAAAATCGTCATTTAAGCGTAGGACGTGAGAAAAAAGAAGTGCCAATTGAGGAAATTGTACGTTTGCGCCGGAATGAATTAACTTTTGAAGAAATTGCAGCAACACTTCGTGGTTTTGGTCATGATGTTTCAAAAGCAACTGTACATCGAAGGTATGTAGAATATACAAAGCAATTGCTTGATAAAGAGGAATAACTATTGTATGATAATAATCAGTTTTGAGTAGAAGGGGGATTCGAGATGCCAAGTCAAGAACTCATTGAACGCATTAACTTCTTAGCGAAAAAAGCAAAAGCTGAAGGCTTAACTGAAGAAGAACAACGTGAGCGCCAATCGCTTCGTGAACAATATTTAAAAGGATTTCGTCAAAATATGTTAAACGAATTAAAAGGAATTAAAGTCGTTAACGAAGAAGGAACGGACGTTACACCGGCGAAATTAAAAGCTTTAAAAAAGCAGGATAATGCAAAATTAAATTAAAAGATGGGCATAGCCCATCTTTTTTTTATTCGTTAAAATTGTTATTTAATAACTTTCCAGTTTTCATTTTTCGTTGCTTCTATCCTTTTATGCTTCAATATATAGTTAGCGATAAGTTCAGACATATCTGTTGGTATGTCTTTTACTACTGGTTTATTTTGAAACATAAAGAAGTTCCCGCCACCGCTTGCACGATAATTATTCATAACAACGTCATATTCTTCATTTATATTAAGAGGAGCGCCTTTATACTGCAAAGACTCTACTCTCTCTCCAATTGGTTTTGAAATGTTTAATACATACGAAATCCCTTCCCACATATCGTAATTATAGTGTTGTGGTTTTGGTTCTATATAGGTAGGGTTTACGATGATGGTTCCATCTGCTTTTAATGTGAAATAAGAAGCAGAGAGTTCGAGAGCATTTTTTATATCCGCTCCGGTTATTCTAATTACTTTTAATGTATTTGGATAAATATAATTAGAAACGATGTCACGCATTGTTACATGTTTCGGGAAACCTGGAGATGTATTATGAAACAAACTTGTACAAGAAATTGAAACATTAGCTATATCCATCTGTATTTTATTTATGAATTCAATAAAAGGATGGTCTTGCAAACGTGTTTGCATAGCATCGGAAATTTGCATATCCCCATAAATTATTCCAATAGGTTTATCAAGCCAATTTTGTGTTTTCTCTTCATAATTGGCAACCAAGGAAAGAACATCTTGGTCTGCCGCAATTCCTTGTACGGGCAATAACTCTGAATAACTCTCTTTTTTCACCCATTTTTGTTCTGCTTTTTCGAATGTTACTGTTACTTTTCCAACTGAGTGTCCATTGCATCCGGTCTGTAAAATTGTTACACCATTAATCACGGTGTGAGCGATTTCTCGGTGTTGGTGGCCTGTTAGTAAAATATCTATGCCTTCAATTTCATGGCACATTGCATATCCTTGGTTTTCACCTGTTAAAACTTCAGTCGGTACTCCGGTTTGTAAATCACGTTCAAATCCCCCGTGATAGGCTACGACTAGTAAATCTGATTTTTCATGTTTACGGATGTAAGAAACCCATTTTTTTGTTGTTTCAAATGCATCTTCAAATTGTAAATCTTTAATATGATGTGCTTGTTCCCAATGGGGGATGTAATGCGTTGTCACCCCTAAAATAGCAATTTTTATATTTGATTCAATATGTTTTATTATATATGGTTTTCCGAAATAAGGTTCTTTTCTGTTTTTATCTAAAATGTTTGCTGATAGATAAGGGGAATTTGCAGTAGTCACAGCATTATTTAATATATCCATTCCGTAATTAAATTCATGATTTCCGATAATTGCAATGTCATACTCTAAGTAGTTGGCTAATAAGGACATTGGGTTTTCCATATCTTTTTCGTATGTAGCGTAATGATAAGTAAATGGTGTTCCTTGAATGAAGTCCCCGTTATCAATCAGAAGAACGTTTGCATTTTGAGAACGTTCTTTTTTTATGAGAGTAGAAATTTTAGCTAAACCAATTTCTGCTTTGGAGTTATCTTGGTAGTGAATTGGATACACAGTACCATGTACATCGCTTGTTAATAAAATATTTAAAGTTACAATTTGATTTTGATTCAACGCCATTCACCTTTTCTATAGTTATCTTTCAATTAATCATATCAAATATATGAAAAGAATTTTAATGTGAATGTATAGAATGTGTAAAGATTCTGTAAATAAGCAATTATTTGTAAAAGTATGTGATATATTTCTTCATGTTTATGGAAGGTTATTTTATAACAACGAAAAATGGAGGCATTAACATGTTGAAAAAAGTTTTTGCAATGAGTACAACAGTTGTACTAGCAGCGGGATTATTAAGTGGATGTGGAACGAAGGAATCAAGTGCAAGTAAAAATGAAGATACGAAAAAAGGTTATGTACCGAAGACACTAAATGTTCAATTTGTTCCTTCTCAAAATGCAGATACGTTAGAGGCGAAGGCAAAACCATTGGAAAAGCTATTAAGTGATAAATTAAACATTCCGGTAAAAGTTAGTATTTCAACGAATTACAATACAATTGTAGAAGCGATGGCATCTAAGCAAGTAGATGTAGGCTTTTTACCTCCAACAGCGTATGTGTTAGCGCATGAGAAAAAGGCTGCAAACGTAATTTTACAGGCGCAACGTTTTGGGGTAGATGATGAAACTGGAGCTCCCACAAAGGATTTAGTAGATGTTTATAAATCAGAGTTTGTTGTTAAGAAAGATTCTAATATTAATAGTGTAAAAGATTTAAAAGGTAAAAAAATTGGCTATCAAGATGTAACATCATCAGCGGGTTATGTATGGCCTGCGGCTGTATTGTTAAAAGAGGGAATCGATCCGCTAAAGGATGTGAAACCTGTTACATTAAAAGGTCATGATCAGTCACTTATTGCTCTTTTAAATGGTGATGTAGATGCAGCTGTTGTATTCCAAGATGCTCGTAATATTGTAAAAAAAGATTATCCGAATATATTCGATCAAACGAAAATAGTAAAATTTACGGAGAAAATTCCAAACGATACGATTTCTGTACGTTCTGATTTAGATGCAGAGTGGAGCAAGAAATTACAGGATGCTTTCATTGAAATAGGAAAGAATGAGGGAGGGCACAAAATCATTAAAGAAGTATACTCACATGAAGGATACGTTAAATCTGATGATAGTAAATTTGATATCGTTCGTGAATATGGAAAGAAAGTGAAAACGCAATAATACATATGGAAATGGCGACTAACTGGAAAGTGTGTGATTTCAGTTAGTTTGCCGTTTTTCAGTTATTGATAATACATAGAAGGTAGGTAAGATGTGTGATAGAGTTTCGAAATGTTTCCAAAGTGTATCCGAATGGTACAAAAGGATTGAATAATATAAACTTGAAAATTCAAAAAGGTGAGTTTGTTGTAATGGTCGGGCTATCCGGTGCTGGAAAATCAACACTTCTTAGATCGGTAAATCGCCTTCATGAAATCACAGAAGGAGAAATCATTATTGAAGGGGAGTCTATTACTGCTGCAAAAGGAAAAGGATTACGACGCATGCGCCGAGATATTGGTATGATTTTTCAAAGCTTTAACCTTGTGAAGCGATCAACGGTACTGAAGAATGTATTAGCTGGGCGGGTTGGATATCATTCTACATTGCGTACAACGTTAGGTCTGTTTCCGAAAGAGGATGTGGAGCTTGCATTCCAGGCGCTGAATAGAGTGAATATCTCAGAAAAAGCATATGCACGAGCTGATGAATTATCAGGGGGACAACAGCAACGTGTATCAATTGCTAGAGCATTGGCACAAGAAGCGAAAATCATATTGGCAGATGAGCCTGTTGCTTCGTTAGATCCTCTGACAACAAAGCAAGTAATGGATGATTTGAAGAAAATTAATGAAGATTTTGGAATTACGACAATTGTAAACTTACATTCTATTGATTTAGCGAGGCAATATGCTACTCGTATTATTGGATTACATGCTGGTGAAATTGTTTTTGATGGATTAGTAGAAGAGGCAACGGATGAAAAATTCGCTGAAATTTATGGGGACGTAGCTCAGAAAAGCGCATTATTAGAGGTGGCAGCTAAATGAATGAAGTGACGATATATTCGAAATCGATACCGAAGCCGCCGAGTAAATTGAAACATATGTTAACGGTTATTTTAGTTATTTTACTGTTGTGGGGTAGTAGTGTACAGGTCGACGCATCATTTTCAAAACTAGTAGTTGGTTTTCCGAATATGATGGATTTATTGAAGGAAATGGTGCCACCAGATTGGAGTTATTTTCAAATTATTACAACAGCAATGTTAGATACAATACGTATGGCGATTATTGGAACGACTTTAGGGGCGATTTTAGCCATTCCACTTGCACTATTTGCGGCAAGTAACGTATTCACTAGTGTATTTTTGTACAGTCCAGCTCGATTGATTTTAAATTTTATACGAACAATACCAGATTTATTATTAGCGGCTATTTTTGTAGCGATTTTTGGAATAGGACCACTTCCAGGTATTTTGGCTCTTACTTGTTTCTCCGTTGGACTCGTAGCGAAATTATTGTATGAGTCAATTGAATCAATTGATCCAGGTCCATTAGAAGCGATGACAGCTGTAGGAGCGAATAAGGTGCAATGGATAGTTTATGGGGTCATTCCGCAAGTGAAAGCGCACTTCGTCTCCTATGTACTTTATACATTTGAGGTGAATGTACGTGCAGCAGCTGTTCTAGGTTTAGTAGGAGCAGGTGGGATTGGATTATATTATGATCGTACACTTGGATTTTTACAATATCAACAAACTGCTTCTATTATTATTTATACCCTTGTTGTTGTATTGCTAATTGATTATATAAGTACAGCGTTGCGGGGGAAATTATAATGAGTAAAACGACAATAATCGTACCAAAACCGAAGAAACCGAGTATATATCGCTGGATTATTTTTATAGCACTTACAGTTATATATGTATGGGCCTTTTCAGGAGTCCCGTTAGAGGGAATAAAGAATACGGCGGGAGAAATTACAAAAGCAATTATGACAGGCGTATTGAACCCAGATTGGTCGTATGTATCTTTGCCAGATGGTGAAGATTTATTACACGGTTTAATTGATACGTTGGCAATTGCGATATTAGGTACATTTATTTCTGCTTTTTTATCTGTTCCATTTGCTTTTTGGGCGGCAACGAATATGAGTAGTGGAAAATTAACTTCAGGAACTGGGAAATTTGTACTTAGTTTTGTTCGTACATTTCCTGAATTAGTTATGGCTCTTTTATTTATAAAAGCTGTTGGTCCAGGCTCTTTTGCCGGAGTTCTAGCTTTAGGGTTACACTCTATCGGAATGTTAGGGAAACTATATTCGGAAGGAATTGAAAATATAGATAAGGGACCGACGGAAGCGTTAATAGCAACGGGTGCAAATCGGTTTCAAATACTTTGGTATGCCGTATTACCACAAGTGTTACCGGATTTTCTATCGTATACGTTATACAGGTTTGAAATTAATGTACGATCCGCTGCGATTTTAGGTGTTATTGGAGCAGGTGGTATTGGTACGCCATTAATTTTTGCACTTAGTTCACGTAATTGGTCTCGTGTGGGAATTATTTTATTAGGTATCATTTTAATGGTAATTATAATTGATTTTATTTCAAGTTCTATTCGTAAGCGGATTATTTAATTTGTTTTAAAAGCATCTAATTTAGATGCTTTTTTGTATTTTTAAAGGTTATCAAAAGGGAGATATATCAGAAATTAGTATATTTGTATAAAAATACAGATAATTATATTTATTTTTAAAATAAAAACAATTAAAAAGTATGTCATATTGAATGCCCATACATTCCCTGAATCACTGTGTTTTTTATGAAAAATCAAAAAAACATCAACATATTTGTCGATACATGTTGTATAATCTTGCGTGGGAAGCTATCATATAAATGTATAAAACGTTTACTAACATACGCGAAGGGAAGAATAGCATGTCACATTCAATCGAACAACTTTCTATCAACACGATTCGCACATTATCCATTGATGCGATTGAAAAAGCAAACTCTGGTCACCCAGGAATGCCAATGGGTGCAGCACCAATGGCTTATACATTATGGACTCAATTTATGAAACACAATCCAAATAACCCAACGTGGTTTAACCGCGATCGTTTCGTATTATCTGCAGGTCATGGCTCAATGTTACTATACAGTCTACTTCATCTATCTGGTTATGACTTAACAATGGATGATTTAAAGAACTTCCGTCAATGGGGAAGCAAAACTCCAGGACATCCTGAGTATGGTCACACAGCAGGTGTAGACTCAACAACTGGTCCACTTGGACAAGGTATTGCAACTGCTGTAGGTATGGCAATGGCTGAAAGACATTTAGCGGCTAAATACAACCGTGATGCGTATAATGTAGTAGACCATCATACATACGCTATTTGTGGTGATGGAGATTTAATGGAAGGCGTTTCTGCTGAAGCATCTTCATTAGCTGCTCATTTACAATTAGGTCGTCTTGTTGTACTTTACGATTCAAACGATATTTCATTAGATGGCGATTTAAATCGTTCATTCTCTGAAAGTGTAGAAGATCGTTACAAAGCATACGGATGGCAAGTAATCCGTGTTGAGGATGGAAATGATATTGAAGCAATCGCAAAAGCAATTGAAGAAGCGAAAGCTGACGAAAAACGCCCAACGCTAATTGAAGTAAGAACGACAATTGGTTTCGGTTCTCCAAACAAATCAGGAAAATCAGCTTCACATGGTTCTCCACTTGGTGTAGACGAAACAAAATTAACGAAAGAAGCATACGCTTGGACTGCTGAACAAGACTTCCATGTAGCAGAAGAAGTATATGACAACTTCCGTAAAACAGTACAAGATGTTGGTGAAACGACGCAAGCTGCGTGGAACACGATGCTCGGTGAATATGCACAAGCATATCCAGAATTAGCAAACGAACTGCAAGCAGCAATGAACGGTCTTCTTCCAGAAGGTTGGGAACAAAGCTTACCAACTTATGAATTAGGATCAAAAGCAGCAACACGTAATTCTTCAGGTGCTGTAATTAATGCAATTGCAGAGTCTGTACCATCATTCTTCGGTGGATCTGCTGACCTTGCTGGTTCTAACAAAACATACATGAATAACGAAAAAGACTTTACAAGAGCTGATTACAGCGGAAAAAACATTTGGTACGGTGTACGTGAGTTCGCAATGGGTGCAGCAATGAACGGTATCGCACTTCATGGCGGTTTAAAAACTTACGGTGGTACGTTCTTCGTATTCTCTGACTACTTACGTCCAGCAATTCGTCTTGCAGCATTAATGCAATTGCCTGTAACGTATGTATTTACACATGACAGTATTGCTGTTGGTGAAGATGGTCCAACACATGAACCGGTTGAGCAATTAGCAGCGCTTCGTGCAATGCCAAATGTATCTGTTATTCGTCCAGCAGACGGTAACGAATCAGTTGCAGCTTGGAGACTAGCTCTAGAATCTACAAAAACACCAACTGCATTAGTGTTAACTCGTCAAGATCTTCCAACATTAGAAGGTGCAAAAGACGATACTTATGAAAAAGTAGCAAAAGGTGCATATGTAGTTTCTGCAAGCAAGAAAGAAACTTCTGATGTAATCTTAATTGCAACTGGATCTGAAGTAAGCTTAGCAATCGAAGCGCAAAAAGCTCTAGCAGCAGACGGCGTTGATGCAGCTGTTGTTAGCATGCCATCTATGGATCGCTTCGAAGCTCAAACTGCTGAGTACAAAGAATCTGTACTACCAAAAGCAGTAACGAAACGTTTCGCAATTGAAATGGGTGCTACATTCGGATGGCACCGTTACGTAGGCCTTGATGGAGATGTACTAGGTATCGACACATTCGGTGCTTCTGCTCCTGGTGAGAAGATTATGGAAGAGTATGGATTTACTGTAGAGAACGTTGTTCGTAAAGTAAAAGAAATGCTTTAATGATTTTAGAAAAATCTCTCCAGCATGGGGAGATTTTTCTATGTAATTGAGTTTTTTCGACAGGAAAAGTTTTTTCTCTCTCCGTAGTCAGACAATCATTGCAAATCTTCTCTTATATAATGTAGGGAAAAGGTTGTCCAGATCGGGAGGGGAAAAATGAAAACGTATGAATTGTATTTAATTCAAGAGGATATTGCGAAAGCTTACTTTGGTCGTGAATATTTGTTTTTTGATTTATTTGCTCGATTTTCAGAATCTGGGTTCCTTTCGGAGAAGAAAGTATTATATAAACAAATGACGTATATTACGATGCCGTTACAAGTAATGAAAATTCATCATAAATTAGAACAAGCTTTGCGTGTTCTTGGTAAATATGAAAGAACAAATCATACTCATACGCTTTATACAGGAGCCGAATACGGAGAAATAATGGTGAAACCACAATATATTCGAATAAATACTTCTGGAAATGTATCCATGGAAACAACTTTCTTTGAGGTGCTTAGAAAGTGTGAGTTAACATTTTTAGCGATGGATTATGAAAATAAAAAGTACGGTTGGTTAAATCCTCTCAAACAAGTACGAACATATGTGTAAAAAATGTCGAATAGTATCTTGTCTTATTGAAAAGGTTTTAGTACACTGTAAGGTAGACAACATGAAGGAGGAAAAGATATGCCAATGTGGTTAGGTATTCTAGTGGGCGTAGTAGCACTAGTAGCAGGCGTGGCGTTAGGATTTTTCATTGCCCGCAAATACATGATGAATTACTTACAAAAAAATCCACCAATTAACGAACAAATGTTAAAAATGATGATGATGCAAATGGGACAAAAACCTTCCCAAAAGAAAATCAATCAAATGATGAGCGCGATGAACAAGCAACAAACAAAATAAGCGCCAAAGGGCACTCTTACCGAGTGCCCTTTTCTTTTGGTTATAAAACATATTTAAAACTTTTAAATATTCTGTATTTTTGTTACACTGAAAACATCGCTCATTTTAAGGGAGGAGGATAAATATGAAAGTGTTTTTTAATTTAGCTTGGTTTTTTAAGCAAGAAAAACGAGCGTACATAATCGGAATTATTATGTTATTTGGTGTCGCGCTTCTTGAACTTGTAGCGCCAAGAGTACTAGGGATTGTAGTAGATGAAATTAATAGTGGAACATTAACGTCTGAAAAATTGTTGAACTGGGTTATTCTATTAGTAGTTGTAGGAATTATGATGTATATATTACGTTACTTATGGCGTATTATGATTTTTGGATCTTCTTTAAAACTAGCTCGTCAACTGCGAAAGAATCTATATGAACATTTTACTAAGATGAGCCCATCCTTTTATCAATCACGTCGCACAGGCGATTTGATGGCACATGCGACAAATGATATTCAGGCGATTCAGCAAACTGCGGGGGCAGGTGTTTTAACACTCGTTGATTCATTAGCTGTTGGAGGATGTGTACTCGTAGCGATGGGATTTACAATTAGTTGGAAGTTAACGTTATTAAGTTTAATTCCGATGCCAATTGTAGCTATTTCTACAAATTATTATGGAACTTTATTGCATAGAAGATTTCATAAGGCACAGCAATCGTTTTCTGAAATCAATGATAAAGTACAAGAAAGTATGAGTGGGATGAAGGTAATTCGCTCACTTGGACAAGAGAAAGAGGATTTGCAATCGTTTCGGAAGAAATCGGAAGATGTCGTACATAAAAATATGCTAGTCGCACGTATTGACTCGTTATTCGATCCAACGATTGCTCTAATTGTCGGATTTTCATTTTTAATCGCAATTTGTTACGGATCATTATTAGTTGTACGGGGCGAATTAACTGTAGGGGAATTAGTAACATTTACAACATACTTAGGGACACTTGTATGGCCAATGTTAGCTTTTGGATGGCTATTTAATATTATGGAGCGTGGACGTGCTTCGTATGATCGTGTGGAGAAAATACTTTCACAAACTTCAGATGTAGTGAATAAGGAAAATGCTATACATACTATAGCAAGTGGTGATGTTTCGTTTGCTGTTGATTCGTTTTCTTATAAAAAGAATGAACTATTAAACTTAAAAGATATTTACTTTAACTTAAGAAAAGGTGAAACGTTAGGAGTTGTAGGGCGTACCGGTGCAGGGAAGACGACGTTATTAAAATGTTTAATTCGTGAGTATGACCACTTTAATGGTGAATTAAAAGTTGGTGAGCGGGATATTCGAGATTTAACACTTCACGGTGTACGCTCTGCAATTTCATACGTACCGCAAGATCATTTTTTATTTTCAGCGAGTATTGGGGAGAACATTGCTTTTGGAAAGGCCGATGCTACATATAAAGAAATTAGCAGGGCTGCTGAGATTGCTTGTATTCATAATGATATTATTCAATTTTCGGAAGGATATGAAACGGTAGTAGGAGAAAGAGGGGTTTCGCTATCAGGAGGCCAAAAACAGCGGATTTCAATTGCACGTGCGTTATTAACGAATGCTGAAATTTTAATTTTAGATGATTGTTTATCAGCTGTAGATGCAAAAACAGAAGAAACTATTTTAACTGCATTGAAACGAGAAAGAGCAGAAAAAACGACGATTATTACTGCGCACCGTTTAAGTGCGATTCAGCATGCAAATTTTATTCTTGTTATTGATGAAGGTAAGGTTATGCAGCGAGGAACACATGAACAACTAATGAACGAAAATGGTTGGTATAAGGAAATGTATGAAAGCCAGCAGTTAGAGGCGTTGGTGGAGAAAGGAGGCGTATGATGACTGAGAAAAAGCGGAGTGATTTAAGGCGATTGCTTTCTTATATGAGACCATATAAAAGGCTATTAGCGTTAGCATTTTTATTTCTAGTTGGTGCAACTGTAACTGAAATGATGGGTCCTTTTTTAATTAAACAATTTCTTGATGAACACTTAGTACCACGTAACTTTGAACAATCAGCACTTGTAACCCTATTTGTAGTGTATATTATTGCTCATTTATTAAAAGTATTATTTACTTATTTAGACTTATTGTACTTTCAAAATATCGCTTTTAAGATTGTCCAAGATATGCGAGTTGAAGTGTATGAACATGTTCAAAAATTGTCATTAAGCTTCTTTGATCGTACGCCGATTGGTACGCTCGTATCTCGCATAACGAATGATACAGAAGCGATTAAGGATTTTTATGTTAGTGTACTATCAACATTCGTGAAAAATGTAGTCTTTTTAGTAGGGATTTTAGTAGCGATGTTTTTATTAGATGTAAAATTAGCGCTATTTTCGCTCATATTAATTCCGGTAATGTTCGCAATTATGGTGTTGTATCAACGGAAAAGTGCAGCTTTTTATTTAGAGGTACGTAATCAGCTGAGTATATTAAATGCAAAGTTAAATGAGTCCATTCAAGGTATGAATATTGTTCAGGTGTTCCGGCAAGAAAAGCGGATGAGAAAAGAATTTGAAGAAGTGAACAATAAACATTTTAGTGCTGGACGTCGTACATTGAAATTAGATGCATTACTTTTACGTCCAGCAACAGATCTTGTTCATATTGTAGCAATTGCGTTAGTACTTGGTTTATTCGGAATCGATGCTTTAAAGAGTCCTGTTGAAGTAGGGGTTTTATATGCTTTCGTTAACTATATTCATCGTTTCTTCCAGCCGGTAAATGAGATGATGATGAAACTATCTTTCTTCCAACAAGCGCTTGTTTCATCATCGCGTGTATTTCATTTAATGGATGATAAAGATTTAGCTCCTGTTCAAATGGGGAGTGAACAGCCAGGAATAGCTAATGGGGAAATTCAGTTTAAAGATGTTACTTTTTCATATGATGGAAAGCGTGACGTTTTAAAAAATGTATCTTTTCACGTAAAGCCAGGGCAAACGGTTGCTTTCGTAGGGCATACTGGTAGCGGAAAGAGTACGATTATGAATTTATTAATGAGATTTTACAATATTAAATCAGGAAATATTGTAATAGACGGAGTAGATTTAGAGAAGTTTGAAGAACAAGAAATTCGAAAGAAAATTGGTCTTGTGCTGCAAGATGCATTTTTATTTGCTGGAAATGTAAAGCAAAACATTCGTATGTATAATGAAGAGATTACGGATGAAGAGATAGAGGAAGCAGCGCGATTTGTGCAAGCGAATACGTTTATTGAAAAATTACCAGAGCAGTATGATACAGAAGTAGTCGAAAGAGGAGCTGCATTTTCTAGTGGTCAAAGGCAATTAATTGCTTTTGCTAGAACGATAGCAACTAATCCGAAAGTATTAGTGTTAGATGAAGCGACGGCAAATATTGATACAGAAACAGAGGAGGCTATCCAAACGGCATTGCAGCAAATGCGAAAAGGCAGAACAACGATAGCGATTGCGCACAGATTGTCTACAATCCAAGATGCGGATCAAATATTTGTTATGCATGAAGGGGAAATTGTAGAAAGCGGAACACATCAAGAGTTACTTAGTGAACAAGGACTTTACTACAATATGTACTTACTACAAAATAAAGGGAGTTTGCAAAAGGCTTTGTAATTACAAGGCCTTTTTTGCGGTGTTAAAAGTGTATTAATGGAGTTTTTGGTGAAGGGTGGTTTCAATTTCACTTTTTTCTTAAACAACTCGACAAAATAAATGTATTAGAACTTTATTACTATAGCATAAAAGTCGTGTCCACTAACTGAAGTTGTACATATTGTATACGGAATAAAAAAATTTGATAGGAGCTTTTATATGCAAAATAGATCCAGTTCAAATGTTACGTTTATCGATGTGTCTCATTGGGAAGGAAACATCGATTGGAATGCTGTGAAGTCATCTGGTATTCCAGCGGCGTATGCAAAAGCGACGGAAGGTGTGAACTATATTGACCCTACTTTCGTTCAAAATGTACAAGCTGCGAGAAATGCGAATGTATTAATTGGTGCATATCATTTTGCGCACCCAGAACAAAATGATGCCATTTCAGAAGCGAAATATTTTGTGAATATATTACAGAGTAATCAGACGGACTTAATTCCTGTTTTAGATTTAGAATCGCCAACGGATACTAGCAATAGTAGTTTAACGGGTGCGACTATATCGAATTGGGCAAGAAGTTTCGTAAATTATGTGAAACAAGCTACTGGGAAAAATGTAATGTTATATACAGGAGTTTGGTATATTAATGAATTTGGAATTAGCGGATTAAGTGACATTCCACTATGGATTTCCAGATATTCTAGTATACCGCCTGCTGATGCTGGTGGATGGACAGAGTGGACAGCATGGCAGTACACAGATTCTGGGCAAATTTCAGGTGTAGGAAATTGTGATGTATCAGCAGCTGTTTCATTAGAAGCTTTACAAGGAAATGGAGCAAGTGGTGGAGGTAATGTTCCCACGCCTAATAATGCGACTCCAGTATACGGAGTTGCTGTAATTAATGGAGATAATGTGAATTTACGAAGTGGACCATCTATACAGTCTAGTGTAATTCGCCAATTGAATCGTGGCGAATCGTATGAAGTTTGGGGAGAACAAGATGGATGGCTTTGTTTAGGGACAAATCAGTGGGTATATAATGATTCAAGTTATATTCAGTACAAACATTATGTGGCAACTATTACTGGCGATAATGTGAATCTGCGAGACGCTCCATCATTAAACGGGAATGTTATAAGACAGTTACATCATGGTGAATCATATCGAGTATGGAGTAAGCAAAATGGATGGCTTTGCTTAGGGACAAATCAGTGGGTATATAACGATTCAAGTTATATTCAGTATGGTGTACAATAAAGTGAACTTAAAAGGTATCTCGACTGAGGTGCCTTTTATTAAAAATATATAATTTTTACAAAGTGTATATTGAAAGCATAGTATAATATAATGGATATATTTATAAAAAATAATCGAAAATGAAATAAAGGAGTAGAAGTATGGATTATGTGCTAATAGGTGGAATTTTAATATTATTAGCTGCAGTGTTTGTACTGTTTTATAAAAATAAACAGTTAGAATCAGAGAGTCAGCAAGTAGAATTTGAAAAGAAACAAGCGATTGAAACGTATGAAAGTGAAATTGCAGCTACGATTACAGATCATAAAGAACAACAAAGTACTTTAAAGAATATGGAACAGAAAAAATATAATGATTTACAAGTTAGTACAGCTAGAGAACTTGAAAATATGCGTATGATGAAAAATCAACTGGCTGTTCAACATAGTAAAGAACGTAGTGAAATGCAAGATAAGCATAGTAATGAACTACATATGTTTCAAAATTTAATTGCGGATTTACGAGAGTATACCAAAAACGGTGCTGAAGTGAATGCGCATGAAACATTACATTATATGAAACGAGGTTTTGTTGAGCAAGGAATTATACTAGAAGATGAATTTCATATTATGCCGAACGTTTTTATGATACGCAATAAATCTAGACATAAACGTGACATAAACGAAAATCGAATCCATCACCTCATTTTATGTAAAACTGGTATTTATCTACTTGAGACGAAAAAATGGACAGGGAAATTAATCCATGGCTTAACGAGAGAAAATGCAGGTATATATTCATTTATGATTGAGGAAATTGGCAAGCATCAACATGAAATTGAAAAAGAAGAGACATTTGAATTTATTACGGATGGAACGTCATTAACTTTGCAAGTAAGAAATGAAGGGAATCCAGCGTATAAAGCGAAAATATTATCTCAAACTTTATATAATTGTTTGGAAGAAATGCAAATAGATATTGTAAAGGAAAAAATAAAACCGATTGTATATTTTGAAAATGAGAATGGAAAAGAAGTTATTGATCTTTCTAATGAAGAATTGCCGAGATTTAAAGATAGAGAGCAAATTGTAACGTTTTTCAGAAATGAAGTTTTAACAAGTAAAGTAATATATACAGCACAAGAACTAAGAAAGATTAGAGATATGATTGGTCAGATGAATTATGTCGCGAAGTAAAACTTTAATCAGTAGGGTTTTATGGGCATCCCGGCTCCTACCCTGTACAGCCGAATTTTGAGGTGGGAGTATAACTGTTTGCAAATAGCGGGATAAAGAAGGTGTTATTTGGATGGAGAAAGGTAAAAGCTCTATATTGTGGGGAATATTGTACATTTATTTTTGTTTGTATATATTAATGTATCTTGTGTTTATCTTTGTTATCGATATGGTTCATGTGCCATTGAGTGTAATGAGTATGTTTGTGGTAGTAATGCCTTTTATTTTATTAGTTATTATTCAAAAGTTTATATTACATGTATCAGCAAGACGTGATAAAGATAAGAAACAACTGTTCACTGTAATGATGGTTGCTCTCATTCCATTGATAGTATGCACTGTACAATTAAGTGTAAATAAATATACTTCAAACTTTAATCAGGATCGGTGGTTAAATTATGAAGAAAAACGAGTACATATGGTAGATGACCTATTACAGCAGCATAAATTGATAGGGAAATCAAACGAGGAAATCATAAAATTGTTAGGGGCCCCTACGAAAACAAGCAGTTTGGAAACGGGAATTACTACACTATACTATCTTGGGAATGAACGTAGTTCCATTCCTATAGATAGTGAATGTCTTATTTTGCAATTTGATAAAGATGGTAGAGTTATAGAGTATAAGGTACAACGAGATTGAAATAGTGAGAGGAGAAGCTATATCTTTTATAGCTTCTTTTCTATATTCCAATATAGAAAAAGTAGGCAAATAGTAGTCATTCCTATCTATACGAATGAGATAGAGTTTGTTATATTGTAAAGGGTTATTTAGTTTAGAAGTTTGCTAGATAGTCTTAAATATTTTAGATTAGGGAGGGAAGTTAACACGAATTAAGATATAAACGTGTTAAATAATTAGTATGAAAAAAGGATTTTATAATGTTTTAGCTGCATCAATTGTATTTAGTATGGTAACGATTCCAAGTTTTTCCTATGCCGACACAGTAGAAAAGACCGTAACGATTTCAACAGACGAGCAAGCATTAAAAAGTATTGAAAGCCATATGAAAGATGAAGATGGACGTGGAGAGAGCAAAGGAATAACAAATGAAGTACAAGGAGATTTTTTTGTACATATAATAGGTTCAGCATCTTTATTTGATTCTGCTGAGTTACAAAAAGCGACAGGTGTTCAGCTTTCTAATCAAGTAGTGAAAGCCGAAAAACAAAAAGGAAACGCTTACTATATACAAACAGAATCTGGAGCTGGGTGGATACAAAGTAGTGAAGGAAATGTAGAGGTTAAGGAAGTTTATCACTTGGCAAACGAAAAATTAGTAATTAATGAAGAGACAGCTACATATTCCGCACCATTTAATTCATATAAAGACGAGAAAGTGTTACAACCGCAAACAATTATTGCAATTGGACAAGTTGGAGAGTGGTTCCAAGTCCAAATAGATAATGAGGTGAAATGGATTTATTCACCTTCAGCAAAATTTGAGGGTACAAAAGCATCTCTTATTCAAAGCACAACTCCAACTCGTACGAAACGTGCAGCGGTTATGTATACTGCACCAATAGAAGAGAAAACAACGGATATTTACGGTGTACCATTAAAGGAAATGATTGTACCAACAGGTAATGAAAATATTCGTCCAGGTTATGCGATGAAACCAAAATACATTACAATTCATGAGACGGATAATTATAGTGTTGGAGCAAATGCTAGAAACCATGCACAATATTTATACAGCCAAGCAACAGGAACGACTGATCGTTCAGCATCTTGGCATTTTACAGTAGATGATAAAGAAATTTATCAACATCTACCATTAAATGAAAATGCTTGGCATGCTGGAGATGGAGCAGAAGGAACTGGTAACAGAGAATCAATTGCAATTGAAATTGCTGTCAATCAAGATGGTGATTATAATAAAGCTGTGGAAAATGCTCGCAAACTAGCAGCCTATTTAATGGGGGAATTAAATATTCCCTTAGAAAATGTGAAAAAACATCAATTTTGGAGCGGAAAGAATTGTCCGGCCATTATGATAAGGAATAATGCGTGGGAGCCATTTTTACAGGGAACGAAAGCTTATTATGATACGAATCATAAAGATGATATAACTGGCGGTTGGTATGAAGCAGATATTCGTGAATTAGATAAAAGAGGTATTATGGTTGGAGACGGGAAGGGTTCTTACTGGCCAGAACGTCTTGTAACACGTGGTGAATTTGCGAATTTAGTTTCAAGATCATTGCAATTACCAGAGGGGAAATCGAATTTCAAAGATTTAAGCACAGCCCATCCATCGTTAGTAGATGGTATTAATCGTGCAGCTAGTGCTGGGATTATAAGTGGACGAGGAAATGATATATTTGCTCCGAATGATACGATTAAACGTGATGAAGCTGTTATTATGATTGATCGTGCATTGCAATACAAAAATATAAAAGGTAATTTAGTTTCATTACCATTTACGGATCAAAATTTAGCGTATGATAAACAGGCGGTTCAACGTGTTTATGGGTTAGGTATTGTAAAAGGGAATGAGAATAATGAGTTTATGCCAAAAGGTTCTGCAACACGTGGGGAATCGGCAGCATTTATTAATAGAATGTTAAAAGTAATAGAGAGTAAATAATGGAAAGGCATTCGCTTTGGCGAGTGCTTTTTATTTTTCAATATGTTATAGAAAGGGGATGTGAATTTTGGCTGGAATAAGGAATGAAAGTGGAGGTGATGCATATATTTAGATGCATTGGGTAATTTTTTGTAATTTCGTATAAAATGAAAAGGAGGTAGGGCGGTGAAATCAATACCGACTGATGTCCTGAGTAAGGAATTGATGGAAAGAGAAGGGGTTATATCTATTACAGTGATGGAATTTGAAAAGATAGAAGTGGCCGGAGTAGTTGTTTCTGGTCCAGCTGTTATTTTGATTAATCAAGAGTAAGTACATATTATTAATATAGAAAAGTAGAAAGAGCATCCGCTTAGGGTGCTTTTTGTTTGTATAGAAGTGTGTATATGATAGATAATTGGGATATTGGAGGGGAATTATGTGGCAATTATTATAACAATGTTATTAATGGGAGTTTTATTAGGATTTGTCGGAGCAGGGGGAGCAGGATTTATCATCGCGATACTCACTCTAGTATTCCATATCCCTATTCATGTTGCTCTTGCAACATCTTTAACTGCGATGGCATTTACGACATTATCTGGAGTAGTAAGTCATTACCGAGAAGGGAATGTTGTGCTTGTAATAGGCGGAGTTGTTGGGGGATTTGGCGCGTTTGGATCCTATATTGGTTCAAAGTTTGGTTCGTTAATACCAGCACATCTGTTGCATTGGTTTACAGCTGGTATGTTATTTTTATCGGCAATTTTTATGTTTATTCGGTTGATTATGTTTCAAAAAAGATCACAGTCATCTTTAAAAGGGCATAAAGAACTTTCGAAAGATAACGTGATTAAATGTATATTCCTCGGATTGGTGACTGGAATTTTAGCAGGTGCATTTGGTATTGGCTCAGCACCTTTTATCCAACTCGGATTAATGGTTCTATTAGGTTTAACAATCCGTCAATCTGTAGGGACGACAATGCTCGTTATATTACCAATCGCAATTGGAGGTGGGTTTGGATATAGTTCGGAAGGGTATTTAGATTATGTATTATTAGTACAAGTTTTAATCGGGACAATGTTAGGAGCATATATAGGAGCTAAGTTTACAAATTATGCACCTCGCATGCTTCTAAGGTTTTCGATGATTATGACACCAATATTAGCTGGATGTATGTTGTTAGTAGATTAAAGAGAATATATAGAAAACTATTAATATATTTTACGAATGAATTATATAAGTAATTCATATTTCCCATATAAAAGGATTTGCTTTAATATAATGAGTGTAAAGTTCGAGTATTCGAAGTATTACTTGAATTATATCCCTATCCCTTTTCTAAAAATGCGAACAAGTTTTGCCCTATTCTATTCAATAGTTTATTGTATAGAAATATATTGTTCGATGACCATTATGGAACGCACATAATGGGTAAATCCCGATCCTTAAAGAGGATGCCCCTAATCTTCATGTGAAAATATGATCGGATAAGAAAGCTGGCCAATTTATGGTCAGCTTTCTTTTTGTTCAATGAGTAAGACTTCTTTAATTTCTGTTTGCAATAATAAAGTTTTTCCGAAGCGACGTTTACATTCAGCTCGTACTTTTTGAATGGCTAGTAGCTGAGAAGTAGCAGGCACTGTGACAATGGCTTGCCGAGGTTTTCGGTTTTCTTCACAAAAAACACATTCCACAACATATTTAGAAATCATAATTTCATCCTTCCGGTTTGAATTTCTAAGAAGGGACTGCTCATGAAGTTGATGTAAACTTTCGGCATCTTTTTACTTATTTCCTCTTTTTTCAAAGGGGAAATAAAAAAGAAGACGAATTTTAGTAGGGGAGGGATGTATATGGAGAGATGGATAGGTACGGCAGCTATTTGTATGAATGAAAGAAATGAAATTTTAATGGTATTGCAAGGAAAAGAAGGGGAAGAAAAAAGGTGGTCTGTCCCAAGTGGAGGACTTGAAAAGGGAGAAACACTAGAAGAATGTTGTATCAGGGAAGTTTGGGAGGAAACAGGCTACAATGTGGAGGTTGTAAATAAAATATACGAAAAAGAAGGTATTACATACGGGATTCCGGTGTATGTTCATTATTACTTTGTTAAAAAAATAGGCGGTAATATGAAAATCCAAGATCCGGATGAGTTAATACATGAGATTGATTGGAAAGGGATACATGAAGTTGGAAAATTAGCATTAGCTTTTCCGGAGGATTACGAGCTAATATACCGATATATAAATAAAAAAGCAAGTGTGTAAATACTTGCTTTTTTAGTGTATCCAAGATAAGAAAAGTGGAACGATAACTAAACTAGCTCCAGCTGTTAAAAGCATTGATAAACTTGCAATTGTACCTTCTACAGGACCGATTTCAAATGCTTTTGATGTTCCAGTCCCATTCGCGCTAGTACCTAGCATTATACCTTTTGCGAGCGCTGTTTTAATACGGCATATGCGTATGAGTGTAGGACCGAATAAAGCTCCAGTTAAGGCAGTTAATACAACGAAAACTGCTGTTAATTGTGACATGCCGCCAATCATTTCTGAAATAGCCATTGCAATAGGTGTTGTTACAATGTGCGGTGCTAAACTGTGTTCTATTGTAGAGTCAATTTGAAAAAAATTAGCTAGTAGTGCGGAAGTAATAACAGATAGAAAAGAACCGACAATGACATTAATTAAAATAGCAGTGCCGTGTTTTTTTAATAGATCAAAATGTTTATAGATTGGCCATGCGAAAGCAACTGTTGCAGGTTTTAATAATTCTGTTAGCCAATGACTACCAGATTCGTAGATTTCGTATGGTGTATCTAATCCAAGTAATAAAGCGATTAAAATGATTGGGCATACAAGAAGGGGAGAAAGCAAACTCCAATTCCAGCGTTGATACATTTTTTTAGATACCCAATATGTGAATAGTGTTAATAGTAAACAAAGAAAGCCGATCATTGTGTTGATCCTTTCCGCTTTAATAGCAATTCTGTTAAAAGTCCTGTTACGAGAGTGACACAAAGTGTACTAATCACGATAATTAAAATGAGATCGATTCCATACTGTGATAATGTATCTTTGTAACGAATGACAGCGACTGCAGAAGGGATGAAAAATAAAATAAGTTCTTTTAATAAAAAGTCTGCACCGTCTTGTATCCATTCTTTTTTCACTATATTAAATTTTAATGAGATTAACAATAAAAAAATACCGATTATACTTCCTGGAACTGGGAGGTGTGCCTGTTTTGCAATCCATTCACCTGTCCAAGCGAAACAAAATAATAATAAAATTTGTCCGCTTAACTTCCACCATTTCATACAGTAACCACCTCTTTGTTTTTTACATAAAAATTGTAAAAAGAATTAACAATTTCTACTATACGTTCATTCGAAATATTTGTCTAATATATAAATTATATGTTATTAATATATTAGATGTATTAATCGAAAGTGAAAAGGGTGTCCAAAATGGAATTACGGCATTTGCAGTATTTTGTTGTAGTGGCAGAGGAATTACACTTTGGACGAGCAGCTGCTCGTTTACAAATGACACAACCACCGCTTAGTCAACAAATTCAGCAATTAGAAAAAGAAATGGGAGTTATGTTATTTTCAAGAACGAAGAGAAAGGTTGAATTAACAGAAGCAGGAGAAATGTTTTTAAAAGAAGTAAAAAAAGCGTTTGAACAAATTGAAAAAGCAGTAGAAGTTGCACAAAGTGCTCAAAGGGGAGAAGTTGGATCACTTTCAATTGGTTTTGTAGGTGCGGCGATATATGATATTTTACCGTCAATCGTCAGAGAGTATAGAAAGAAATTTCCGAGAGTGTCTGTAGCATTACATGAATTGTCCACACCGGATCAGGTGCATGCACTTCATGATAATCGAATTGATATTGGATTTTTACGTCCGCCAATTCCAACGCAATTACTTGAGTTAGAACCAATTCAAAAACTTTCATGTACGTTATGTTTACCGAAGGCACATCCTCTTGCTGAAAAGGACGAAATACATATCGAAGATTTAAGGGATGAACCGTTCGTATTTATTACGAGACCAGTATGGCCAGCGTTATATGATACAATTTTATCGCTTTGCCGTGATGTAGGTTTTAGTCCGCACATTGTACAAGAAGCAACGGAGTATCAAACTGTTATGGGGCTTGTAGCGGCAGGTATTGGAATTACGGTAATACCTGTATCCGCAAATAAATTGTATAAAACAGAAGTTGTATATAAAGAGTTATGTGATTCTAATTTTGTTGCAGAAATGTCAGTGGCTTATAAAAAAATGAATAACAATCCAGAGTTGTTAGAGTTTTTGAAAATTGCAAGAGAGAAAAAACGAATAGAAATAGGAGATGAGAAGGACGAGTAGTAATCGTGACGAAAAAGCGATTTAATTTATATATATAAAAGTACACCTTATTAAACAATAAAGCGGAAATGCATTTGAGTTGCCTTTCCACTTTATTGTTCTTTTTTTAGCTCGATACTAAATAGATAAACGTGTTCGTTTTCTTTTAAGAGTAACTCAATGCTTGGTTCTTCATCAATTGTAGGGACGATTACAGTATCTTTACTTGTTTTTATTACAGCAGCTAAAATTGTTTTTTGATTGTATTTTACGTTTTTAGTAGATTGAATTGTAGTAGTTACAGAACTATTTACGTTTGGAGGAGCCTCTTCCGAAACAAGTGTTGAACCACCTTCGATATTAATATACCATTGACCTTTTTCTAGTACATCTTTATCAAATTGGAAATGTGGTGCTATGAAAGAAAGCCTTATTTTCTTTTCTAAAAAATGTGATGAGGCTATGTTAGCAATCTCTTTCATTTTTGTACCATTTTGATAATATTCAATCACAGCGTTTAGTTCATCTTTATTGTTTTTGATTGTAACATCATAAAACATTCTATTTCCTTCACCTATAGGAGTCATTTGTAAAATATCAGATTGCTCTTTTGTTAATTTATAAGGTTTAACAGTGGCACCTTCATTGTTTTTTAGTGGGCTACAACTAGTGAGAAGTAGTAAGGATAAGGTAAATAGCAATTTTATACGCATATAATGCTCCTTTCTTTTTTTACAATCATATTATAAATATCCTTTAATTACCATTTTGTGTTCTAGGACTAAAGGCTTAGTAAAGATTCCGATTGAAGTGCGATGTTTAAAATGTCATATTTTTATACACTAGTAGTATAGAATGCGTATGTTATGAAGCAAGGTAGGGGGAAATTATGTCTTTATTTCGGTTAGCGAGAAAAAATATACAAACATTTGCTGCCCAAAGGTTAAAACAATTTATGTGGATTGCTATGAATACAATGCTTTGTTTTTTTATGATATCATTCCGATTTAATGAAGCTGTAATAAGTAAAGCGGAATATACACCTATGTTTGTAAAGTGGTTTTATGCTATGTTTCTATTTATAGTTTTTGTGTGTATTTTCATTACATATAAAATGACAGCTTCTCTTTTACAGATAAGAAAAGAGGAGTTTACATCGAATGAAGTGATGCATATGACAGGAAAAGAAATGTTATGTTTATTATGTCAGGAGCAATTATTAACTTACGGAGGAGCTTTTGTTTTCGGATTAATTCATGGTATGTTATTTTTGAAATTATTTATTATTATTTTTATGAAAGCAGTAGGAATCCAAGGGATAACCAATGCACCGATTACGATGTATGCGGTAGTGATAACAGCAGTTGTTATGATAACCGTCATTATAATATCAATGTGGCAATGTTGTAGGTTTACACAAAGGTTAAAGGGTGAAAAGTCATATGAAACGAGGAGAAAGGCATGAGAAATCATGGCTTTTTCTTCATTTTACACATGTTATTAATCATGATACAGTGGGAAGAACTGAAAAAAAGAGTTAAGAAGAAAGGTTGTATGGAATGATAAATGAGCAAGCGATCGTAAAAGTTGATCGATTAACAAAGCGAATTGGTTCAAAGACGTTAGTAGAAAATATTAGTTTTGAAGTGAAAAAAGGTGAAGTAGTTGGCTTATTAGGACCAAATGGTGCTGGAAAAACGACATTAATGCGAATGATGGTCGGAATGATCCGTATGACAGAAGGGGAAGTATGGATTGATGGTCAATCTGTAAAACAGCAATTTGAAAAAACTGCTGCGAAAATTGGTGCTGTAATTGAGACACCAGAATTTTATCCTTTCTTAAGCGGCTATGAAAATTTAACATATTTCGGACGAATGAATGGGAATGTGACTGAAGAGCGTATCGATGAAGTAGTGCAATTGTTAGGAATGGGACAAGTAATTGACCGTAAAGTAAAAGCATATTCACTCGGTATGAGACAGCGTTTAGGAATTGCTCAGGCACTTATACATAATCCAGATGTATTAATACTAGACGAACCGACGAACGGATTAGATCCTAGTGGTATACATGAAATGCGGATGTACATAAAGAAAATTGCGCATGAACAAGGAAAAGCTGTTCTTGTTTCTAGTCACTTACTCTCAGAAGTTGAATTAATGTGTGACAGGGTTATTATTATTCAGCATGGAGAATATGTCGCAACACAAAATATTCAAAGTGATAAAAAGGAAGAAACAGAAGAAATACATATACGTGTAGATGATGCGAATAAAGCGGCAGAGGTTTTAGAATACGATGTTTTAGTAAAAGAAAACGAATTAATTATAAACGTGAAAGATGAAGAAGTTCCAAATATTCTTCGTACATTGATGGAGAAAAACATTCAAGTTTATCGTGTATATGAAGAAAGAAAAACGCTAGAAGAGCAGTTTTTAGAATTAACAGGAGGAAAAGATATTGTTTAATTTAGTTTATAACGAGCTGTATAAAATATTTAAGCGAAAGCGAACGATTATTCCTTTTGCAGTTATTGCGGTATTAATTATTGGATTAGGATGGGTTACGGTAAAATATTTAGAGCCAGAAACAAAAGGGTGGAAAGCGGATTATACAGAACGCACTGTAGAAATTGAGAAAAAGCTCGGCATGAAAAAAGCGGATATTTTAACAGAAAAGTCAGGAGACGAGCTTGTAAAGGAATACCAGCTTAAAATGAAGCATTTAGATACGAATACAGCGCCAGCAAGTAGTTCTCCGCTTTCATTTATGAGAGATACAGGTTTTATCGTATTTCCAATTTTACTTCCGTTTATTCTCGTATATGCGAGTACGATTTTTGCGAATGAATATAGCTGGGGAACATATAAATTTTTAACAATTCGTCCAGCGAGCCGATTTAAAATTTTAACATCTAAGTTTTTGGCAATCGTTATATTTGCGGCATTATTATTTATATTTAATATGATTTTTTCCGTATTATGCGGGTTGATTATTTATAAATTCCAACAACCAGCTTGGGCTGAATTTGTCGTTCAAAATGGAAATATAATAAAACAAAATATTTTCGTAGAAGCAAGTAAATATTATATTTTATCTTGGTTACCAACTCTTGTGTATGCTGCATTTGCCTTTATGATTTCCGTTTTAACGAGATCGAGCGGAGGTGCAATCGGGATTTCTTTATTTCTTGCATTATCAGGGGGAATAGCGCTAATTCCGGCAGCAAGATATGAATGGGCGAAATATTTATTACCAGCGAATACAGATTTATATGGGCTTTTAAAGGGTGGAAGCTTTATTGATGGAGTAACATTCCCATTTGCTTCTTGTATGCTTCTTCTATACTTAGCTGTATTTTTAGGGGTTTCCTATACTGTATTTATAAAACGAGATTTAACAGCATAAGCAAAAGCCGTTAAGGGTAACTTAACGGCTTTTTGTTTGTAATAATTGATGAATAGCTTCTTCGGCTAATAGTGCGAAATACTCTGCGCTAATAGGCAATGCTTTTTCATCTACTGTAAAAGCTGGATGATGCCATTCATGTGTACCACTTGTTCCCATAAAGACGAATGAGCCTGGTATTTCTTGTTGGTAAAAAGAAAAGTCTTCTCCTGCCATTGATGGTGTAGGAGAGATAACGTTTAGATTCATTTTCTCTGCAATATGAATAGAAAAATCAGTGAGTACTTTATCGTTTTGAACAGCAGGAGGACCTGGGTAAAATCGAAATTCTGTTTTTACACCTAGTGCATCAGAAACGCCTTTAATGATACGTTTCATTAATGCCGGAATCTTTTCACGTGTTTCAGCTTGGAATGTACGGACAGTTCCTTCTAATATTGCTTTTTCGGGAATAACGTTCCACGTATTCCCTGAATGAATGTTTGTTACACTTACGACAGCGTTATGAGAAGAACTAATATTTCGGCTTACAATCGTTTGAAGTGCCATAACGATTTGAGATGATGCAACGATAGGATCGACGCCGGCATCAGGCACAGCTGCATGTGTACCAACACCATGGATTTCAATTTCAAATCGATCAACTCCGGCCATTAGTGGCCCATCTTTAATACCGATTGTACCTACTGGTAAATCAGGTTTATTATGCATACCGAAAATAGCTTGCACGCCACGTAAATGCCCAGCTTCAATAACTTTGCAAGCACCATTACTACTTTCTTCAGCTGGCTGGAATATAAGGCGGACAGTTCCATTAAGAGAAGCTTCTTTTTCTTTTAATAAGTAAGCCGCACCCAATACAGCAGCTGTATGAAAATCATGCCCACAAGCATGCATTTTACCTTGTATTTTTGAAGTGTATGGAAGGTCTGTTTCTTCCTGAATAGGAAGGGCATCGATATCAGCACGAAGCGCTACAACCGGTCCTTTTTTATTACCAGAAATTTCAGCGATAACTCCTGTTTCTAAATTGGAATCAATAATAGTGATATTGGCCTCGTCTAACCAATTTTTTATCGCTTTTGTCGTTTCAAATTCTTCGTATGATAGTTCTGGATTTTCATGTAAATACCGACGAATGGAAATAAGTTTTTCTGTTAATTGATCAGGAATAGATGCCACTTATTATGCCCTCTTTCTTAAGTGAAGTATTTGTATTAATTATACAATAATAAAAGAGAGGATTCTCAAATGAAAATCCTCTCTCGTTTTATGCTGCAACTTTTTTATGAGTATGCTGTTTTTTATAACGTCCACGCATTGCGTATGCAATTTGCGGAATTGCGATACCGATTAAAATAAGTGATACACCGATCCATTGTGACGATAGTACAGCTTCTTTTAAAACGAATACAGACATAATTGTTGTAACTGGCAGTTCTGCTGCACCAAGAATAGTTGCTAAGCCAGAACCGATTTTTGGAATGCCAATTGTAAAGGCAATGGACGGAATAACGATACTAAATATTCCTAATCCTAAGCCGTATTTCCAAAGGCCTTGAGAGATCGCCCCGTTAAAAATAAATGTTGGCGGGAATACGATCATGACTAAAGTTAAAGCGCCAGCCATTAAAAGGACACCGCGTGTTAATGAAGGTACTTCAACGGCAACTTTCCCACTTACGAAAATGTATGTTGCAAATGTAACAGCAGATAATAAACCTAAAATGATTCCAGTCGTATCGAAATCACCAGCTGATGTTTCTAATAACCCACTTGATAAAAATGTACCTGCAAGTAAGAAGATTACTGAAATAACTTTTTCTCTGGAAGGTAATGTTTTTGTTGCGACTGCTTCAATGATAATCCCAACCCAAACGAACTGGAATAAAAGTATAATTGCAATAGAAGCTGGTACAGTTTTTAAAGAAGCGTAATAAAAAATTCCAGTAAAACTTGCAGACGTTCCTGCGACGAATAAAATTAACATTTGTTTTAGTGGAACACGATGTCTAGAAAATAGAAGTGTAATAGCAAGTAAAATAATCCAACCGAACAAATACTGGCTACCAATTACCTCTCCAAGTGAAAACCCTTCTGCATATGCAAGTTTAACAAAAATAGCTAAAACCCCATAACTACACGCTCCTAATAAAACTAAAAGAGAATAACGAAGCATGAAAAATTCCTCCCATCTATATGAACTTGTTCCGTAACGGACATATATAACTAGATGGAAGTATACAAAATTAAAAATGAAGGGTCAAATGAAAGAAAAGTGCAAAATTTTATAGAATAATAATAAAAGTATGATATTTATGCATAATCTTGAAATTAATAATAATTAAAGTATTGTAAAATCAGCTTTATGTTGTATAAAGAAAGCATTTGAAAAAAAATTTTAAGGCCAATAGGTGTGAAGTCAATTGTAATGTGCTAATCATTTGAGAAACTGTGGAACCTTTGTTATGTTAGTAACAATTAGAAAGAGTTTCATAATTCAATTGAGATTTTTCTATATAATAGAAGGGAATGAAAACGTTTTATTAGAAAGTGTGTGAAAGGGTAGTTTTTCTTATTGTCATGTTGGAAAAGTGAATTCATGAAATGTCCATAGTATTTTCAATTGTTTTTGCTACAATATTGAAGAGGAGAGGAGTGGAATAATGCAAGATATTAGTATTTTTTTAGCGTTTGGAGCTGGGTTCTTATCGTTTATATCCCCATGTTGCTTACCGCTTTATCCGGCATTTTTATCATACATAACAGGTATGTCGGTTTCTGAATTGAAAGAAGAAAATGCAATGCTTCGCAAAAGAAGTATGATACATACAGCGTTTTTCTTACTTGGTTTTTCAATTATTTTTATTGCAATTGGATTTGGTACAAGTTTTATTGGAGGCATCTTTACAAATTATAAAGATTTAATTAGACAGTTAGGTGGTATATTTATCATCGTGTTCGGTCTTGTTATTGTCGGTGTGTTTAAACCGAAGTTTTTAATGCAAGACCGTAAATTTACGTTTAAAAATCGTCCGAGTGGTTATTTTGGTTCAGTTTTAATTGGATTGGCATTTGCTGCTGGATGGACACCTTGTACTGGGCCTATATTAGTGTCTGTAATTGGATTAGCTGCAACAAATCCAGAATCGGCAATGATTTATATGATTGCTTACATACTTGGATTTGCTATCCCGTTTTTCGTACTTTCATTCTTTATTACGAAAATGTCTTGGATTAAAAGAAATAGTATGAAATTCATGAAGATTGGAGGATACGTTATGATTGTCATGGGTATCTTCCTATATTTTAACTGGATGACGAAAATTATCGTATATTTCTCAAGTTTATTTGGTGGTTTTACCGGTTTTTAGTATTATTCTGTGAAAATGTTGGAAATACTAACGGAAAAGCATATAATAAAATTATATTTTGCATATAGCCACAAAAAAGGATGAGAAAATATGAACATAGTTCTGTTATCAAGTATCGTTGCTGTTTGTATGGCTGTCGGTGCGATGTTTATTCGTTTAAAAGCAGCTAAGAAACCTGCAACATTGAAAAAAATTATACTTCCCCCATTTTTTATGAGCACGGGAGCGTTGATGTTTGTTTTTCCTGAATTTCGATTAACTCCAGCAGAAATGTTAGAAGCAATTGGCGTCGGTTTGTTTTTCTCTATTTTTCTTATTAAAACATCTAAATTTGAAATTAGAGGACAAGAGATTTATTTGAAGCGTTCAAAAGCATTTGTTTTTATACTAATTGGATTACTTGTCGTGCGGATTGTATTTAAAACATACTTAAGCCAGTCTCTTGATTTAGGACAACTTAGTGGCATGTTCTTCTTACTTGCGTTTGCAATGATCGTTTCATGGAGAATTGCAATGTACCGTTCCTTTACGAAATTACAGAAGGAAATGGAAAAAGAAGATGGTTTTTATAATGAAAAAGATATGAAGTTAACGTAAAGAGTGTTATATGTATAAAGAAACAACGTCTGATTAGACGTTGTTTTTTGTTAATCACTGAAAGGTAACTTCCTCAATTCTAGTTGTGATGTATAAATTGTCGACCATCGAAGAAGCAATTTAAGTTTGACGTTACGAATGGACCGATATAAGGAATACTATTTGGTTTGAAGTTTTATCATCGGTAATTGGTGGCTAAGTTAGATTAGGTTGGATCGTATAGGAGACGTTCCTTCATTAACAATTACTCCACTTGATGGTACTGATACAACATGAAAGTGGAGTAATTGTTAATGACGAAATTTCGCTTAGCTTAAGTGTCTTGAGCCGAATCTAATATTGCAAATATAAATGCAACAGGATCAATTGCTGCGAATACAACATATACCTCTGTAAATATTACAGGTACTGGTGATACGATTTATACGAGTGCTGTAGGGTTACAGATAGATTTAGCGAAAGCGAGATTAATTGCTACAAAATCAGTAACTGTAAGTTGAGCTTATAAAAAAGATTGCTATAAAATAGCAATCTTTTTTATAAGGAATAATGGGCTTACTTTGCAAGTAAAGTTTTATAGTTAGAATAATCAATCTCTTTTTCTTGTAGTTTCTTAATTAAAAATTTATGATCGCGCTTCGGTGTGGCAACGATATATCCTTGTATGATTAAATCTTGTGTAATTTTTGGAGCGTTTTCCTTTATTGCAAGTTCCCCAATTTTACCGGCAATTTTTGATTTGGCAACATCACGAAATAGTTCAGGAACGGGACTTACTAGTTCTTCTAACAATTTTTTTTGTTCGTCAGCCCATAAATGTCTCGTTTTATTTATGTAATGCTCTTCCCAATCTAAAATGGACATACCGTCTTCTTTCGGTAATCGTTTTAAAAATTTTCTGAACATAAAGTATCCACCGATAGACATAAGTCCTAATAAAATAACAGTCCATAATACAATAAACCAACTGAACCATCCTTCGAGCAAGTGTATCCCCCCTTAATGATTGCGGTTTTCTTTTATTCATATTATAAACAGTGAGATTCATAGAAAGCAAGAACGCTTGGTCAATTTGACCAAGCGTTGTAGTTTAAACGAAGTATAGTTGTTCAACACATAAAATATCATTGTCATTTTCTACATATTCAATGATGAGTGTGCCAACTTTACGATCTTTATCTTCAGTTGTGAAAATAGAGTAAGAAGTAAAACGTGCTGTTGATAGGCCGCTTATATGTGTAGGTAAAGGAATGTAGTCGTTATCGCGGAAGAATTCCATTAGTTCAATATCTTCAAATTCTTTTCGGTCAACTTGTTTGTTTGTATAGCGGCGTTGAAGTTGTTTTAAAGATGCATTCCAAGAAATTGCTTTTGTGTCGTATACCATTGTTCTATCTCCTTACTGTATGTAATTATTAAGAACATACGTTCTAATCTAGTATACTCTTTTTATAAGAAAAGGGAAAGCAAAAAATAATGTAAGCTTGGATTTCCAAGCTTACATTATTGATGCGTCCGTCATAATCTCTATTTTTTATTATAAGTTAGATAAGAATAAGAAACAAGATGATATATATCTTGTTGATAGTTTTCAAAATTCTGTTTATTATTTATGTATTACAGTACAAGGGAATGAGAGAGATGACATACGTAATTTCACTCCAAGGACCGATGGCAAGTGGAAAAACAACATTGGCCAAAAGCTTAGAGCGATGTGGGCTTTCAGTTATATATGAAAACCCTTATCCAATTGTAGAAAAGCGGAAAGAATTAAATTTGGATATTTACACAAAAGAGGGGTTTATTACAAATCAAAAAATGTTTATTGAAGCAAAAATAAAAGAGTTTCAAAATGTGAAATCAGTCATGATTTTTGACCGCGGACCAGAAGATATTGAATTTTATACACTCTTTTATCCGAAGATGATAGGGAAAGAGTGGGATATAGAAACAGAATTAAAAGATGAATTGTATAAATTAAGAGAATGCCGTTCGGATGCAATTTTTTATTTAGATGTTTCGAAAGAGAGTTTGTATGATAGGAGAAATAATGATAGGACAAGAAATCGAAGTACATTTGAGGAACAATTTAAATTAGTAGAAGTTGAAAAAGAATGGTATAAACAATTTCCCGTAACTTATGTGGACACTAATATATTATCAGTGGACGAATTAGAGGCATATTTTATAGGGTGGCTAAGGGAGAAAAGGCTATGAAAAAAATATTATTATTCGTATACCCGACATTTGCAGAGTTTGAAATAACGGTAGCAACAGCATTGCTGAAAAAGAAATATGAAATCATTACAGCGGGTTTAACAAAAGAAATGATTATAAGTGAAACAGGCTTACAAGTACAGCCGCATATAGAATTAAGTGAAGTGCGTGTAGAAGAATATGAGGGGATTATCATTCCGGGCGGAGATGAAATACATATGAAAGAGGCGAAACCGCTTTTTTCAGTTATTCGTCAATTTTCTGAGCAAGGAAAATTAGTGGCAGCGATTTGTGCTGGACCGTATGCGTTAGCAAGAGCAGGTTTATTTAAAGAAATCTCTTATACAGTGACTATAGATTATCAAAAATTAGATTGTTTTCCAGTAGAAAATTTTGTGTATACAGAAGTTGTACAGCACGCAAATATTATTACAGCACAAGGACATGCATTTGTGCCATTTGGACTAGCGATTGCCTCCTATTTTGGAGTAGTGAATGAACATAATACAAATTTTTATAGTGGAAAGGGCAATATAATGATGGAGAATCTTTTACCGGAAAACGTGTAAAAGCTAGCGAATGCTAGCTCTTTTCTTTTTTACATCGATAAATCACTAACGTTTTCGGATCGCGCCATATACCGTTGTGAAGTGATAAATCATTTTCTATTTCTTCTTTTAGCCATTCCTTCATTTCGGTGTGAAGGGACATATTATCAGGTATATTCAGCGACGGGAACATGCTAGAAATATAGTTAACGATTGGAGTGGCATGATGAAAAACGAGTGCATTATGAATAATTGTTTCTTCAACAGTTGAAAAAATAGATTGTAGTATCTCTTTACCATTTTCTAAACAAAATGGAGCTACAGCTGGTGATGTTTTCGGTAAGTCAAATGCGTCTAGCATACTGTTACACATTTCAACTATACGAGGCATTGAAACTTTAGAATTTGTTGTAGCTAAAAGGGCGCCACCGGGACAAATTACTTTATGGAATCCTTGAATTGTTTTTTCGACATCTTTCATGTGGTATAACATATGCCTTGCGATTATCAGGTCATAACAATTAGCTTCGAAAGGAAGTTTACTAGCATCACCGAGTTTCCATTCAATCGTATTATTCGTTATAGCGGCTTCAGAAATCATGGTTTTCGATTGATCAAAGCCGGTTAACTGGCCTTTATGACCATTAGTTTGCAAAAGGGAAAGAAATTTTCCGTTAGCACACCCGACCTCTAATATTTTTTCTTCCCCTTGGAGTTGTAAATGTTCAATGACGACTTCATCTACATTCACTTGTTTTTCTTCGTAATGTTTATGCGTATCGATACGTGTTTGTAAATGGTCACTAACGTTGTATTGACGTTTTACATCATTCATTTTTTCACATTCCACCTTTATGCAAAATTGCTGAATCGCATGTGTTAATACGTCTGTTTTATTTAAACCTTCGTAATGGAGTACGTCTTCAAACCTTGTAAGTAATTTTTCTTCAATTCGAAAATGAATATCTTTTCGCTTCGCCACTGAAATTTCGCCCCTTTGTATCTGTTAGTGAGACTATAGCACGTCTGAAAAAAATCTGTAAATAAATTGTGTACACAAGTACAAGTATGAGAGGGATAAAAAATTGCTTGAATAATATTTTAAACTATTGACGATTTAACCGTTTTCATATATTCTTAAATTAAGTAATATTCAAATAATTCAAAAGAAATGAGAGAGTCACATGCTTCTTCAAGGAACACATCGAATTGGTCGTATGGCCATGCTGTTGGCACTTGCGGATGAGAATGAAAGTCCCGTATTATCTATTCCGAAAGGTTGGAAATATTGTACTGGGAAAGTTGGTTCTATGAATTCGCAAAAAGTAGTAGCAGCAATGGAAACAGCGGCTAAGAGCAACCGAGTTATTGAAACAGATGTTTACAGAGAAACACATGCACTTTATCATGCAATTATGGAAGCTTTGTACGGAGTGACGAGAGGTCAAATTCAGTTAGCAGACGTTCTTCGTACAGTAGGACTTCGCTTTGCGATTGTGCGCGGTACACCATACGACGGAAAAAAAGAAGGCGAATGGGTTGCTGTTGCGCTTTATGGAACGATTGGTGCACCTGTAAAAGGATCTGAGCATGAGGCGATTGGTTTAGGAATTAATCACATATGATTTGCCCATAGTCTATTAGTTAGAAGGGGGCCTTATTTTTTAGGACAGGAGTCTGTCTTAAAAAGATAAGGTCCCCTTTTGCCTTTATAAGGAGGAAAAAGAATGATTACGCTAACAGGACACACATTGACAGTTGAAGAAATGAAGAGGTTGTTACTTGAAGGTGAAGGTGTAACAGCTTGTCCAAATAGTATGCAACAGGTAGCAGAGTGCCGCGAAGTAGTTGAGAAAATCGTAGAGGACGGAAAAGTCGTTTACGGTATTACAACTGGATTTGGAAAGTTTAGTGATGTGCTTATTCAAAAAGATGATGTAAAAGCACTTCAGCACAACTTAATTCAGTCACATGCGTGCGGAATAGGCGATCCATTCCCTGAAGAAGTATCACGCGGTATGTTGATTTTACGAGCTAATACGATGTTAAAAGGAGTATCGGGTGTTAGACCACTTGTTGTAAACATGCTTCTTGAGTTTGTAAATCGTAAAATTCATCCAGTCGTTCCGCAACAAGGATCACTTGGTGCGAGTGGCGATTTAGCACCTTTATCTCATCTTGCTCTCGTTTTATTAGGTGAAGGTGAAGTGTTCTACAAAGGAAAACGAGTTCATGCGATGGTTGCTCTTACAGAAGAAGGACTTGAACCTATTGAACTTGAAGCAAAAGAAGGTCTTGCGTTAATCAATGGTACGCAGGCAATGACAGCGCAAGGGGTTCTTTCTTATATAGAAGCTGAAGCAAGTGCTTATCAATCAGAATTAATTGCATCGATGACAATGGAAGGATTACGCGGCATTATTGATGCATTCGATGAAAATGTTCATAAAGCGCGTGGTTATAAAGAGCAAGTCGAAGTGGCAAGCAGAATTCGTGATATTCTTCATGATAGTAAACTTGTGACAAAACAAGGAGAACTTCGTGTACAAGATGCATATTCACTTCGTTGTATCCCGCAAGTTCACGGTGCTTCTTGGCAAGTTTTAAATTATGTGAAAGAAAAATTAGAAATTGAAATGAATGCAGCAACAGATAATCCACTTATTTTTGATGGCGGTGAAAAAGTAATCTCTGGTGGTAATTTCCACGGACAACCAATTGCATTTGCAATGGACTTCTTAAAAGTAGGGATGGCGGAGCTTGCAAATATTTCAGAGCGCCGTATTGAACGCCTAGTAAATCCGCAATTAAATGACTTACCACCATTTTTAAGTCCAGAACCAGGACTTCAATCAGGTGCCATGATTATGCAATATGCAGCGGCTTCACTCGTTTCAGAAAATAAAACGTTAGCTCATCCAGCGAGTGTAGATTCAATTCCGTCTTCAGCTAACCAAGAAGATCACGTAAGTATGGGAACAATCGCTTCACGTCATGCGCATCAAATTATTCAAAATGCAAGACGCGTTCTTGCAATTGAGATGATCTGTGCGATGCAAGCAGCAGAATATCGCGGAATTGAAAACATGAGTACAGTTACAAAAACGTTCTATCATCAAGGTCGTCAGCAAGTGCCATCTATTACAAATGACCGTATATTCTCAACGGATATTGAAAATATCGCGCATTGGTTAAAAACGAATTATTCAATAAAGGAAAGATTGGATGTAAATGCAGCACTATAAAACGAGAAAAGGGAGAGATTGAAATGGAAAAAGTACAACAAACAATTCGTGCGGCAAGAGGTACTGAGTTACAAACGAAAGGATGGGTTCAAGAAGCTGCACTTCGAATGTTAATGAACAATTTAGACCCTGAAGTAGCTGAAAAACCAGAAGAATTAGTTGTATACGGCGGAATTGGCCGTGCAGCTCGTAACTGGGAAAGCTACCATGCAATTGTTGATTCATTAAAAACGTTAGAAAACGATGAAACGTTACTTGTTCAATCAGGAAAACCAGTTGCAATTTTTAAATCACATGAAGATGCGCCTCGCGTTCTTTTAGCGAACTCAAACTTAGTACCGAAGTGGGCGAACTGGGATCACTTCCGTGAATTAGAGAAAAAAGGTCTTATGATGTACGGACAAATGACAGCGGGTAGCTGGATTTACATTGGGACACAAGGGATTTTACAAGGAACATATGAAACATTTGGTGAAGCGGCACGTCAACATTTCGAGGGTTCATTAAAAGGTACTGTAACGATTACTGCTGGTTTAGGTGGCATGGGTGGCGCACAACCGCTTGCTGTAACGATGAACGGCGGTGTTGTAATTGCTATTGATGTAGATAAGCGTAGTATCGATCGTCGTATTGAAAAGAGATATTGTGATAAGTATACAGAATCATTAGAAGAAGCGTTAACTATTGCAAACGAATATAAAGAGAAGAAAGAGCCTATTTCAATTGGATTATTAGGTAATGCAGCAGAAATTTTACCTGAGTTAGTAAACCGTAATATTATCCCTGACTTAGTTACGGATCAAACTTCTGCCCATGATCCATTAAACGGTTATATTCCAGTAGGTTACACAGTAGAAGAAGCAGCGAAGCTTCGTGAAGAAGATCCAGAACGTTACGTACAATTATCAAAAGAAAGTATGAAAAAACATGTAGAAGCAATGCTTGCAATGCAAGAAAAAGGCGCGATTACATTTGATTACGGAAATAACATTCGCCAAGTTGCTTTCGATGAAGGATTAAAAAATGCTTTCGATTTCCCGGGATTCGTTCCAGCATTTATCCGTCCATTATTCTGTGAAGGAAAAGGACCATTCCGCTGGGTAGCACTTTCTGGTGATCCAGAAGATATTTATAAAACAGACGAAGTTATTTTACGCGAGTTCGCGGATAATGAGCATTTATGTAATTGGATTCGTATGGCACGTCAGCAAGTTGAGTTCCAAGGTCTTCCATCACGTATTTGTTGGCTTGGTTATGGCGAGCGTGCAAAATTTGGCCGCATTATTAATGAAATGGTGGCTAATGGTGAATTATCAGCACCAATCGTTATCGGCCGTGACCATTTAGATTGTGGATCAGTAGCATCTCCAAACCGTGAAACAGAATCTATGAAAGACGGTAGTGATGCAGTAGCAGACTGGCCAATTTTAAATGCATTAATTAACAGTGTAAACGGTGCAAGCTGGGTGTCTGTTCATCACGGTGGAGGCGTTGGTATGGGTTATTCACTTCACGCTGGAATGGTTATCGTTGCAGATGGAACAGAAGCAGCGGCAAAACGTATTGAACGCGTATTAACTTCTGACCCTGGTATGGGTGTTGTTCGTCACGTTGATGCTGGCTATGACTTAGCGGTTCAAACTGCGAAAGAAAAAGGCGTTAACATCCCAATGATGAAATAAGGAGGCAGAAACATGCTGGACACTTTACTAATAAATATCGGTCAATTACTAACAATGGATCAAGAAGATGGCTTGTTAAGACGGGAAGCGATGAATACGCTTCCTGTTATTGAAAATGGTGCGGTTGGAATTGAAAATGGTGTAATTACTTTTGTTGGAACAGCGGAAGAAGCTAAAGGATTACAAGCGAAAGAGGTTATTGATTGCGGCGGGAAAATGGTGTCTCCTGGTCTTGTTGATCCGCATACTCATCTTGTATTTGGTGGATCTCGTGAAAATGAAATCGCGCTAAAACTACAAGGAGTTCCGTACTTGGAAATTTTAGAACAAGGTGGAGGTATTCTTTCAACTGTAAATGCAACGAAACAAGCGTCGAAAGAAGAACTTGTTCAAAAAGCTAAATTCCATTTAGACCGTATGCTATCTTTCGGAGTTACAACTGTAGAAGCGAAGAGTGGTTACGGATTGGATGATGAGACAGAATGGAAACAATTAGAGGCAACTGCACAATTACAAAAAGAGCATCCAATTGATTTAGTTTCAACATTTTTAGGTGCTCATGCAGTTCCGAAAGAGTATAAAGGAAGATCGAAAGAATTTTTACAATGGATGCTAGATCTATTACCAGAAATGAAAGAGAAGCAATTAGCTGAGTTCGTTGATATTTTCTGTGAAACAGGTGTGTTCTCTGTAGAAGAATCAAAAGAATTTTTATTAAAAGCGAAAGAGCTTGGCTTTGATGTGAAAATTCATGCAGATGAAATCGACCCTCTTGGTGGTGCGGAAGCAGCGGCTGAAATTGGTGCAGCATCAGCGGACCATTTAGTTGGCGCTTCTGACAAAGGAATTGAAATGCTTGCGAATTCTAATACAGTAGCAACTTTATTACCAGGAACAACTTTCTATTTAAATAAAGAAAGCTTCGCACGCGGCCGCAAAATGATTGATGAAGGTGTTGCAGTTGCTTTAGCTACAGATTTTAACCCAGGTAGCTGTCCAACTGAAAACATTCAGCTTATTATGAGCATTGCGATGCTGAAACTGAAAATGACACCAGAAGAAGTTTGGAATGCGGTAACAGTGAACTCATCTTATGCCATTAATCGAGGCGATGTAGCTGGGAAAATTAGAGTTGGTCGTAAGGCGGATTTAGTTTTATGGGATGCTTATAATTACGCTTACGTACCGTACCATTACGGCGTAAGTCATGTAAATACAGTATGGAAGAATGGGAATATCGCATATACAAGAGGTGAACAATCGTGGAGCACGGCCACTATTTAAAGAAAAATGCAAAGTTTATCGATCGGGAAGTGACGAAATGGAGCGAAATGATTAAAGATTGGGAGGAAGGCGTAGAAATATTCGGTGCTGCCTTAATTGGAGCACCCCTTTCTAAACCATCTATTAGTCATTCAGGAGCATGTTTTGCACCAAAAACAATTCGTTCAATGTTGGATGCATATAGCACGTACGCAATTACAGAAGAACACGATATGAAAGAAAGTGTTCTTCATGATTGTGGTGATATTACGATGCATGTGACAGATATAAAAGAGAGTCATAACCGAATTGCGAAAACAGTTGGTCACTTGACGAAAGTAAATCCGAAAATGATACCAATCGTTCTTGGTGGTGACCACTCGATTAGTTTTCCGAGTATAACTGGTTTTGCAAATAGTAAAGGGAAGGTGGGTATTATTCAATTTGATGCCCATCATGATTTACGTAATTTAGATGATGGTGGTCCATCAAATGGTACACCGTTCCGTAGTTTGCTAGAAAATGATGTGATTACAGGAAAACAACTCGTTCAAATTGGGATTCGTAATTTTTCAAATGCACGAGCGTACCATGAATATGCAAAAGAGCATGGCGTGACAGTGTATACAATGAAAGATGTAAGAGAGCGAAAAATAAAAGATCTTATTTCAGAAAGTATTGAAGTATTAAGAAAACAAGATGTGACTTCTATTTATATTTCTCTTGATATGGACGTACTAGACCAAGCGTTTGCGCCAGGCTGTCCAGCAATTGGCCCTGGTGGGATGGATAGTACAACTTTACTTGATGCAATTGAATTCCTTGGTAAAGAGCCACTCGTTCGAGGGATGGATATAGTAGAAATTGATCCAACTCTTGATTTTAGGGATATGACGAGTAGAGTAGCTGCGCAAGTGATTATGAGTTTTCTTTTAGCGCGAGAAACGATTAGTAAACAGGTTAGTATATAAGCGAAGGATCGTGTGTGAAGTTTTGAAGCAACCGTTTTTGTCATTATATAAAAATACATCGCTACTTATATGTAGTGATGTGTTTTTTTGTTTTACAAGGTATATAAAATTGGAGAAAATGGGTGTAGAAATGTAACAAAATCGCGGGTTTTTTAGTGTTTCTGTACAGCTTGAATTTTTATGTGTAAATAAATTGACATAGAAAATAATTTTGTGATATTATAAAAATTTTGCTAAAAAAATAAATGTGTGTTAAGATTGAGAAGGTTACCATATATGGAGGTGGATTATTTGTTTCAAATTGGCGATAACATCGTTTATCCAATGCACGGAGCAGGTATAATTAAAGCCATAGAAGAAAAGGAAATCTCAGGAGAAAAAAGACAGTATTATGTTATAAAAATGTCGGCTAGTAATATGGAAGTAATGATTCCTATGGGGAAAATATTGAGTTCAAATATACGACCAGTTACAGATATAAAGGCATTAACAAACATAATAGATATTTTTCAGCATGGGGAATCAGATAGATTACTTACGTGGAAACAAAGGTATAAATTGAACACTGATAAAATAAAAACGGGTAAAATACAAGAAGGTGCTGAAGTTGTACGTGATTTATTACGTATGCAGAAAGAAAAAGCACTTAATGCAAGCGAAAAGAAAATGTTAGATAACGCACATGAATTTTTGATTAGTGAGCTGGGATTAATTGAAGGTATCACAGAAAATCAAATAAAAAGCTTTTGTTAAGATTCATTGTAGATAATGTATTACATCCCAAAAAAGATCTTGAATTTTTTGGGAATATAATTATAGAAAATCAATCATTTCAAAGACATTCAACTCTTTCAAACCACTTTTAGAGCATTAACCTCTTTTGTTATTACTACAATTTAATCCATTTTTATTTTTTAATTTCTTTTACGAATGTTCGAAGTTTAATTAAATAACTCGATAAAATAGTTACTTGATTTTTGCAATCCTGATTCACACTGGCACGGACGAGGAGCCGTAAGGATGAAAGAGAGGTAGGGCTTTCATTGTTTTAGGTATATAAGTTATTATTTTTAGAAGAATACTGAACCACTCCCACTTCTATTGTTAAGAGATTTTCCATATGTGAGGAGATAATAATTGTTTATTTTCTTTATTTAAAAGAGATAAACGAATTGTTAGCCTTATATGGTCAACTAAAAAAGGTTTCCTACTTAGGAAACCTTTTTAATTTTTGTTTTTATCATTCTATTTGTTTAATATTCGAATCTTTAATGGTAAAGACGTATAAATTGACGTTACTATCTAAAAGTAAGTATGATGCGATTATAGTTAGATTTTTTTAGGGGGAAGAAAAATGACAAGTTCAAATAATAAAGCGGCAAGTATTTATGAAGGAACAAATATAAACGCTTGGGGGTCTTTTGAAAATATTGAAGAAACGAAGTTATTTCATCCGATTCAAATTGGATCTTGGTCTCTTCGTAATCGCATAGCGATGGCACCGATGACGAGATGTTTTGCAAATAATGAGACTGGAGTCGTTGGTGCTGACGTAGTCGAATATTACCGAAAACGTGCTGCTGATGGGATTGGATTAATTATTACAGAAGGAATTGTCATTAGCCCGAGAGCAAAAGGGAATCCAGGAGTACCAGGTATTTATACACAAGCGCAAGTCGATTCTTGGAAACCTGTTACAGAGGCAGTACATAAAGAAGGCGGAACGATTATTGCTCAAATATGGCATGTTGGACGTATGAGTCATCACGAAATAATTGGTGATCAAATGCCGCAAGCACCTTCTGCTATTGCTGCGGAGGGGAATGTTCCGCGTTTTCGTAAACCATTTGATACACCAGAAGCAATGACAATAGAAGAAATAAAAGAAGTTATCGGTCAATATGCACAAGCCGCAAAGAATGCGATAGAAGCTGGATTTGATGGTGTAGAAATTCACGGTGCACACGGATATTTAATTGACCAATTTACTTATGAATTTGCGAATAAGCGTACTGATAAATACGGCGGTGACTTAAAACAAAGGTTAACGTTTATGAAAGAAGTTGTTCAGGCTGTAATTGAAGCAGTTGGAGCTGATAAAACGCTTCTTCGCTTCTCTGCCTTTAAAGGTGATAATCCTACTTATATGTGGGAACATCCTGAACTTGCAATTGAAACGTTTGTAAATATGTTTAAAGAAGTTGGATTAACGATGATTCACCCTTCAACGATGAATTATACGCAAGTTATTGCTGACGGCAAGAATTTTCATCAATTAGTAAGAAAGTATTGGGATAGTACTATCGTAGGAGTAGGTAATTTGAATCCGAAAGAGGCAGAAGAAGCACTGCAAGAAGGAACAATTGATGTAGCGGCGTTCGGAAGACCATTAATCGCTAATCCAGATTTTGTTCAGCGAATTAAAAATGCTGAAAGTTTGGTTGAATATGACGCGAAAGAGCATCTTGCTACGTTAGTGTGAATAAGGATAAAAAGAGAACACATGGAGTGTTCTCTTTTTATTATGGAATTTTATATATAGGGGGAAGCGGAATGAGTGAAGCGCTACTCATTATTATTAGTATATTGCTCTTTTTGATGCTACTTTTAATTGTCTTTTTTATCATTACATTTTTTATTAAAAAACGGACGCATCATTCTATATTAAAACTGCATCCATACTTAGGTAGAATGCGCTATTTGCTCGAAAAAATAGGCCCGGAATTTCGGCAATATTGGTTTGATCATGATACTGACGGAAAGCCCTTTTCGCGCTATGATTTTCAAAGTGTTATGTTTCTAGCAAAATACCGTTCTGAAATACTTGGTTTTGGATCAAAACGAGATTTTGAGGAATCTGGCTATTATATTGCTAATACATTATTCCCCACATTAACAGATGAATTAAGTGTGAATCTCACGCAAGAACGTGAGGGGAAAAAATATATGATTCATAAAGAAGGGTTATTTTCAAGAAGAGAAAAATTGACAGCGGATACAACAAATCTTTGGTTGTATGAAGAAGATGATGCAATTATAGTCGGCGAAAATCGTAAATATCCATGGAAACTGTATGGGATGTTTGGAGCGTCAGCGACATCTTACGGTGCGATTGGAGAAAATTATATTTTATCAGCTGGGTTTGGTGCAAAAATGGCAGGTGGTTCGTGGATTAATACTGGGGAAGGGGGTGTCATTCCAGAACATTTACATACGGGTGCAAATATCATTGCCCAAATTGGTCCGGGATTATTTGGATACCGTGACGAGGACGGGAATTTTTCGATGAAGGAATTTATGGAGAAGGCGAAAGAAAGTAATATTAAAGCGTTTGAATTGAAATTTGGGCAAGGAGCAAAAATACGTGGTGGTCATTTAGAAGGACAGAAGGTAAATGAGAAAATCGCTTCCGTTCGGAAAGTACGAGAAGGAGAAACGATTAATTCGCCAAATCGTTTTTCATTTATTAGTAGTGCCGCAGAGGCTTTATATTTTATTCAAGATTTACAAGAAAACGGTGGTAAACCAGTGGGTATGAAAATTGTAATTGGTCAACAGAAGCCTTTGGAAGATTTATTAAAAGCAATGAAAGAATTAAACATCTATCCAGATTTTATTACAATCGACGGTTCAGAAGGTGGATCAGGGGCAACATATAAATCGATGGCAGATAGTATGGGGCTTCCGCTTATACCGGCACTACTTACATTTATTGATACAGCAAATCATTACGGTGTCAGGGATAAATTAAAGGTGTTTGCCTCCGGGAAATTAATCACGCCAGATAAAGTAGCGATTGCTTTAGCTATCGGTGCAGATGCCGTAAATTCAGCACGTGGATTCATGATGGCAAGTGGTTGTATTATGGCACTTCAATGTAATTCAGGGCAATGCCCATCGGGGGTTGCAACTACGAATCCACACTACCAAAAAGCATTAGATCCGTATGAGAAAAAATGGCGAGTAATGAACTATGTTATTAGTATGAGATATAGTTTGTTTTCATTAGCGGCAGCAGCAGGGGTAAAGAGCCCACGCCACTTAACGAGAGAGCATATTGTGTTTAAAGATGAGATGGGGAAAGTAGTTCCACTTTCGGAATTGTTTCCTTCCGTAATTGGGAAGTAAATATGTAGCTGAACAAAAAAATCAAAAAAGTCATACATTTGTATGGCTTTTTTGGTTATGGGAAAAGTAGAAATTTATTACATGAATGTTCCCGCTTTTCGGTTGCTCTTTTTCAAACAAATTATTTGATGGAGATGAGTTGTCAGAATATTGTTTTTGATGAAAAAATGAAATGATATCCGCATTGACAATAAAAACTAATTAGACTATAATAAATCTCGAATTCAAGATATTTTTTGAAGGATAGTCAAAATCATAAAATCAATATTTAAAATATAATCATAAGAACTGTAGTTTTTTTGTAAAATATCTCGAATCCGAGATATTTTTTGAACTAAATGAAATGTGTTAGTTTTTTAGAGAAATACCTCAATTTTGAAAAAGATAGTATTGCGGATTGAACTTTATCATATGGACAAAATGAATAATGAATTTTAGCGAATAAACGTTTTTTGTAATGAAATAAAAAAAGGGGTGGAGAAAGTGGAAAAGAAAACGATGGGAATTCATCACATTACAGCAATCGTAGGTCACCCACAAGAAAATGTAGATTTTTATGCAGGTGTATTAGGATTGCGTTTAGTAAAACAAACAGTGAATTTTGATGATCCAGGTACGTATCATCTTTACTTTGGTAATGTAGGAGGAAAGCCTGGAACAATTATTACGTTTTTCCCATGGGCAGGTGCTCGTCAAGGTATTATTGGGGACGGTCAAGTAGGCATTACGTCTTATGTCGTACCAAAAGGCACAATGGAGTTTTGGGAAAATAGATTAGAAAAATTCGACGTACCGTATACAAAAATGACTCGGTTTGGAGAACAGTATATAGAATTTGATGATCCACATGGTTTGCATATAGAATTAGTTGAAAGAGAAGAGGGCGAATTAAATAATTGGACTTTTGGGGAAGTTACGCCAGAAGTAGCAATTAAAGGATTTGGCGGTGCTGTTCTTTTATCTGCACAACCTCAAAAAACTGCTGAATTGCTAGAGCGTGTTATGGGTCTTGAGAAAGTAGGAGAAGAGGGAGAGTTTATGCGGTTCCGTTCTTCTGCTGATATTGGAAATATTATCGATTTGAGATTATCAACAATTGGACGTGGGCAAATGGGTGTTGGTACAGTTCATCATATTGCTTGGAGAGCGAATGATGATGCTGATCAATTAGACTGGAAAGAGCATGTGTCTCGCTTTGGATATGGTGTAACCCCTGTACAAGATCGAAACTATTTTAACGCAATTTATTTTAGAGAACACGGCGAAATCTTATTTGAAATTGCAACAGACCCTCCTGGTTTTGCCCATGACGAATCTTTAGAGACGATGGGTGAGGAGTTAAAATTACCGGATCGATATGAACAACATAGAAAACAAATTGAACAGACACTCTTACCATTTGAAGTGAGAAATCTAGATTAAAGTGATTGAAAGGGGAAAAGGAATATGATGAAACATGTTTTTCAAAAAGGAAAAGATACGTCAAAACCAGTGTTGTTATTGCTTCATGGTACAGGAGGAAATGAATTAGATTTATTACCGCTTGCAGAAAGAATTGATCGGGAAGCTTCTGTATTAAGTGTTCGTGGAAATGTATTAGAAAATGGGATGCCTCGTTTCTTCCGCCGATTAGCAGAAGGTATTTTTGATGAAGAGGATCTTGTTTTCCGTACGAAGGAATTAAATGAATTTTTAAATGAAGCAGCAAAAACATATGAATTTGATAGAGATAATATCGTAGCTGTTGGGTATTCAAATGGAGCAAATATTGCGGCGAGCTTATTATTCCATTACAAAAATGCATTAAAAGGTGCAGTCCTTCATCACCCCATGGTGCCTAGAAGAGGAATAGAATTACCTAATTTAGCAGAGAAATTCGTATTTATCGCTGCTGGAACAAATGATCCAATTTGTTCACCTTCTGAGTCAGAGGAATTGAAGATGCTATTAGAAAATGTAGATGCTAATGTAACAATGCATTGGGAAAATAGAGGACATCAATTAACGATGAATGAAGTAGAGAAGGCAACAGAATGGTATGAAAAAATATTTTCACATGTATAAATAGTAGACTAAATCGAGTGTAAAATCATAAAGATTTTATACTCGATTTTTTTGTTGCAATTTAAGGGGTTAAAAGAGAATAGGAAAGTTATGTTAAAATATAAAGAAAATGTAGAATAATGGAGGGGAAGTATTAGATGTCAAACTACGAAAAGGAAGAAATGCTAACGGGAGGGAATGTCTCAAACGTATATCGTTCGGAAGATACTGTTCGACGAGAATTAAAGCAAGGCAGTACCAAAATTCATAAGCTATTAAATCATTTGGAAAACAAAGGTTTTAGTTATGCACCAAAGTTTTTAGGTATTGATGATAAAGATAGAGAGATATTATCATTTATTGAAGGAGAAGCTGGTAATTATCCTTTAAAAAAGTATATGTGGTCTAATGATGTTTTAAAAGAAATAGCGAAGATGCTCCGTCTTTATCATGATGCTGTGAGTGATTTCCCGTTATCAGATGATTGGAAACCGATGGATAATACTCCAAATAAAATAGAGGTTGTATGCCATAATGATTTTGCAATATACAACATTATTTTTAATAACGAAAAGCCAGTAGGTATTATCGATTTTGATGTTGCTGGTCCTGGACCAAGACTTTGGGACATAGCCTATACTCTTTACACTTGTGTCCCATTAAGTAGAGTTTATTATAAGGAAACAGGTGAGGCAGTTTATTATAGTTCATTACAGCATGCAGACCGCATAAAGCAAAGAGTTAAATTGTTTTTTGAGTCCTATAAAAGTGATGGCATCGCCGAGGATTATTTGGAGATGGTACTTCTACGATTAGAAGGATTATGTAAATACATGAAAAGAAAAGCACTAGAAGGCGATATGAACTTCCAAAAGATGATAGATGAAGGGCATCTTGAACATTATGAAAATGATATTCAGTTTATTCGTAAACATGGAAAAGAGTGGATTTAATAAAATAAATCGTATACAAAAATAAAGCTCAGAGTCATATAGGGACTTTGAGCTTTTTAGTGTAGATGTTTTCCACAATAACTGAACTACTTATAATATCTTGTAGATGTATAGTTAAGAGTTTGTTACAGGATGAGCTGTAGCAATCGGTAATTGGATATCGACAGTTGTTCCTATGTTTAATTCACTGGAAATGAATAATTTCCCGTGATGCTCTTGAATGATTTTATAGCACATCATTAAGCCAAGGCCAGTTCCTTTTTCTTTCAAGCTATAAAAAGGTTCGCCAAGACGAGCCATGCGCTCTTCAGGAATCCCACAACCTTCATCCATAATGCGTATTGAAACAAAATCATTTTCTAACGAAGTTGTTTGAATGAAAATGTTACCACCATCAGGCATCGCCTCGATTGCATTTTTTAATATGTTAATCAAAACTTGTTTTAATTGATTACTGTCACATTGAATGTCAGAAATATAATCGAAATGATCCATGATGATATGAACGCTATGCATAATTGCTGTTGGTAAAATAAAAGTTACAACTTCTTCAATTAATGTTTGTACGTTGCATGTATGAATAGATAACACTTGTGGTTTAGACATCGCCATAAATTGGCTTGTTATAGATTCCATTTGTGAAATTTCACTCAACATAACGTCCACATACCATTTATTTTCCTCATTTATTTCTGGATGTAATAACGTTAAAAATCCTTTTAATGAAGTGAGCGGGTTTCTAATTTCATGGGCAATTCCAGCTGTCAGTTGTCCTACTACTGCAAGTTTTTCGGATTTCCGTAATAACTTTTCAGTTTCTTTTAGTTCGGTAACGTCTCTTCCCATCACTATAAGACCTTTGCGTGAGCCATCAGGATGGAAGAGTGGGACTTTTGAAATGCTTAAAACTAGGTCGAAATCATTTCTATGTATAATAAATTCCTCTCCGTGAAGAATTTGTCCTTTTTGCCATGTTAGTTCATCGACTTCTTCACAATGCAAAAAAGATTCGCGGTATGCTTCGTTATATTGAATGAGTTCATTATCTCTTTTTCCATGATAAGGAACGTTATGGAAATTGAAACAAGAAAGCGCATAGTCATTCGCTTCAAGCCAGCGTCCTTCATGATCCTTAAAAATAACAAATGCAGGCATTGAATTCATTAATGTGCGTAATCGTTTCTCACTCTCTTGTAATGCTTTCTCAATTCTTTCTGATTTTTCAAGGGGTTTCATAATGGCGTATACACCTGTTAAACGGTTTTTAACAAAAATAGGAACTAATTTTGTTACGACATCTAGTAAATATCCGTCTTTATGATAAATAGAGACTATATACTCTTTTTGATTGTCAGCTGCAGCATTTTTTATGTATTGTAGCACTTGATCAGAAATATGTGCTTCTAAAATAGAAGTGATTGTTTTCCGCTCTAATTCGTTAGAAGTATAACCTAATATTCTTTCCGCAGAGGGGTTAATATGTAAAATAACTCCTTCTAAATTCAATGAAATAATACTATCAGGGTTATGTTCAAAAAGAGATGCATACATTTCTGCTAAAGAACGATTTTGTATATGGTTTCGCAAGCGCTCCGATACGTTTGGGTGACGCTTTTTTTGAGTAGATGAATGTTTTTTACGACTCATAATATTTCCTCCGTACAACTAGCATCTAAAAAAGATGAATCTAGTACTAACTATAATATAGGTGCAATGTGTATTTCTATAAAAAATGGAAATTATATAATAAATTTTCTTTTTTATTTTTAGTGGAAGGTAAAAAAAGGTAGTAATAAGAGAATCTTATATTGCTTTATTAATATTTTCTAAGTTACATGAATGTATTTTCGTTATAACATTAGAATAGAAGAGGGGGAAGGAATATGAAAAATTATATTCAAGGAATTGATCATGTACAAGTAGCGGCGCCAGTAGGATGTGAAGAAGAAGCACGAGAATTTTATGGTAATAAAATTGGTATGGAGGAAATTCCAAAGCCGGAGGAATTAAAGAAGCGTGGTGGGTGTTGGTTTAAGTGTGGAAATCAAGAGATTCATATCGGAGTTGAGCAAAACTTTAATCCAGCTAAAAAAGCGCATCCAGCTTTTTATGTTTTGAAAATTAATGAATTTAAACAAGGGTTAATAAAGCAAGGTATTGAAGTAATAGATGATCATGCGCGACCAGATGTAATCAGATTTTACGTGTCAGATCCGTTTGGAAATCGAATTGAATTTATGGAAAATAAAAACTAGGTGGAGATCCATCTAGTTTTTTACACTTTTCTAAACAATCCTAATACTTCAACAGTCTCCGTAATATTAACGAATGCATGAGGATCAATTTCCGAAATCGTTAGTTTCATACTTGCTAATTCTTCACGTGAAACGACTGTCATAAGTACACGTTTTTTCTCGTTTGAATAAGCACCTTCACCATCAAGTAACGTAATTCCACGTACTACAGTTGAAAGAAGCTTTTTTTTCATTTCTTCCGCTTGATTTGTTACAATCATAAGTGTAACTTTACGATGTTTCGTATGAACGGCATCAATTACTTTACCAGTTACATAAATTGAAAGTAAGCTTGTAAGGGCAACATCCCAAGTGAAGAAAAATCCTGCAATGACAACAACAACAGTATTTAATGCAATAAGGAATCCACCAAGTTTAATATCTCGCTTACGAGATAACAACATACCGATAATATCAAATCCACCAGTCGAACCATGGCAGTTAAAGACAAGACCGATACCAGCTCCGGCGATGACACCGCCAAATACAGATGATAAAAGTGGATCTGTTGCTACGACTTTTACTGGAACATAGTATAATGCAACAGATAATACAATTACAGAAACAACCGTGTTAAAAATTACTTTTTTTCCAAGACCTATGTATCCTAAAATAAGGATAGGTAAGTTCAATACAAAGTTAATAATACCTGTGTTTACAGGGGTTACAATCCCTAAAATAATAGCAATTCCGCCAATTCCACTACTTAAAATTTTATGGGGGATAAGGAAAAGATTAAAGGCAATTGCGATAATAATAGAACCAAAAATAACACCAAGAAATCTGACCATCTCTTTCCCGTCCTTCACTAAATAATCATATTATTTCAAGATTATATATGAAATTGAAAGTTTTTGGGGAAAACAGTTTATTTCGGAAAATTAGATTAATCTAAATAGTTAGAGTGTTTGATAAATTGGGAGGGGATACAGATATGCAGATAACGACGTATCAACAGAAGAGTCCTTTAAAACAAGAGTGTGAGGATTCATTTTTTTGTAATGAAGATAAAATGATTTACGGTGTATGCGATGGAGCAACACCGTTAGTTCCATTTTGTGATGAAGAAGGACATAATGGAGCATACATCGCTTCACATTTATTTGCAAGTCATTTTACTTCGCTACGAGAGATCAATAGTTTACAAGATGAAGTTGCAAAGGCGAATGAATTATTGCAAAACAAGATGCTAGAGTACAAGGTTGATACGAGAAAAAAAGACCATCTGTGGTGTACATGTATTGCAGCAGTTCAAATAGAAGGCGATAAGCTTGAATATGCACAATTAGGTGATTGTATGATCGTTGCAATATTTCAGGATGGAGCGATAAGAGTATTAACGAAAGATACAGTTAAGGGAATTAGTAAACGCGCAAAAAAGAAGAGAGAAGAGGATCGTAAAAAAGGATTACCAGTCCCGGAAGAACATGTTTTTCAAGATGTTCGGGAGCAGTTGAAATACAACCGCTATCTTGCGAATGTGCCAAACGGTTACGCAGTTGCAAATGGGATGAAAGAAGCGATGACTTATTTACAACATGGGGAATTACATGTAGCTGATGTAAGTGGGATCTTTATTTGTTCGGACGGATTGTTCCATCCGGAGTGGTCGTTAGAACAAATTGTGATATATATAAGAAAGAATAGTATAAAAGAATATGTAGCAATCATTGAAAGGCTAGAAGGAGAAAATAGAATAAGACCGGATGATAAAACAATTATTATAATTGATTTTTAAGGGGAGGAAGTTCAAATGGAAATTAAATGTGTAAATTTAACATTTCAAAATGAATTAGTTCCTTTAGAGAAAGTAAATAAACTGATTGTCCACCATACGTCAGAAGATGGATGGGATGTGTATAAAACTCACGAATTTCATCAAAAGGTAAGAGGATGGAGCGGGATTGGTTACAATTATTTTATTGAAGAAGATGGAACTGTAGTCGAAGGGCGAGGTTTACATATTGGAGCACATGCGAAAGATAATAATAGTGACACAATTGGAATATGTATGACGGGAAATTTTGATAAATATGATCCAAATACTGCACAAATGAATTCATTATATTCTTTATGTAAAATGTTTATGAAGCAGTTTGCCATAGAGAAAGGAAATATACTCGGCCATAGGGAGTTAGAAGGGGTTACAAAAACTTGTCCAGGAAATCGCTTTTCTATGGTAGAGTTAAGAAAAGTATTATCTTAAATATAGAGGAGTAACGAATGATGATGAACATAAAAATAACGAATGATAAAAAAGAAGAGCTTGTAGCACAAATTCAGCAATTTTTCGTTGAAGAAGATTTAGATGAAATTGGACGCTTCCAAGCAGAACGTTTAATAGAAGAAATGATAAAGTTAGTAGGACCATTTGCATACAATCAAGCAATTGGAGATGCAAGAAAACTTGTAAGTGAGAAATTAACAAATATTGAAGAAGATTTGTATGTGTTAGAGAAGAATGAAGGGAAATAAAAAAAGACTAGAAATTCTAGTCTTTTTTTATTTGATTAGCAGAAAAAAACATGGAGAAAACACGGAAAGGACATTGGAAGTACATCTTTTATTTTTAGAATATTCTTAGTTTTAAAATACTTTAGAAAGGAAGATTGTAATGAGATTAACTCCAAGAGAAATTGATAAACTGCTGGTAGTTGTTGCTGCTGATTTAGCGTATCGACGAAAGGAGAGAGGGCTTAAGTTAAACTATCCAGAAAGTATCGCTATTATTACGTATGAAATTTTGGAAGGAGCAAGAGATGGTAAAAATGTAGCGGAATTAATGGAGCTTGGAAAAAATATTTTAAGTGCTGAAGATGTTATGGATGGTATTGCAGACATGATATCAGATATTCAAGTTGAGGCAACTTTTCCTGATGGAACAAAATTAGTAACTATTCATCAACCAATTCATTAAAGGAAGTGAATGTTATGATTCCAGGGCAATATATCCTTGCGAAAGAAGACATAGTATGTAATGGAAATAAAAAAGCAACGAAAGTTAAGGTGTTAAATCAGGGAGATAGGCCGATTCAAATTGGATCTCATTACCACTTTTATGAAGTGAATGAGGCGTTAAGGTTCAATCGTAGTGTAGCAATTGGACAACATTTAAATATTCCAGCGGGTACAGCGGTAAGATTCGAGCCTGGGGATGAAAAAACGATTGAATTAGTTCCATACTCAGGGAAGCAAGAAGTATATGGATTTAAAAATAAAGTGGATGGCGATATTCAATCTTACAAAAAAAGAGGGAGATAGCATGAGTTTTAAGATGTCACGTAAACAATATGCTGATTTATATGGTCCAACTACAGGAGATTCTATTCGTTTAGCGGATACACAATTATTCGCACATATTGATCGAAATTACACGGTATATGGTGATGAAGCTGTCTTTGGTGGAGGAAAATCAATTAGGGATGGTATGGGACAAAATTCGCAACTTACAAGGGAACAGGGTGTTGTGGATGTTGTTATTACGAATGCAATTATTATTGATTATACAGGAGTATATAAAGCGGATATTGGTATAAAAGATGGAAAGATTTCAGCAATTGGTAAGAGTGGTAATCCTTCAGTTATGGATAATATTGATATCATCATTGGAACATCAACGGAAGTAATTTCTGGTGAACGAAAAATCGTTACAGCTGGAGGTATTGATACACACGTGCATTTCATATCCCCACAACAAATTGATACAGCATTAGCTTCAGGTATAACAACTTTAATTGGGGGAGGAACAGGACCGGCAGAGGGTACTAAGGCAACTACAATAACGCCTGGATCTTGGAATTTAAGAAAAATGCTAGAGGCAGCAGAAGCTTTTCCTATAAATATTGGGTTTTTAGGGAAAGGAAATAGTTCAAGTTTACCTGCCCTGGAAGAACAAATATTTGCAGGAGCTATTGGATTAAAAATTCATGAAGATTGGGGAGCGACTTCTTCAGCAATTAATCACTCGTTACAGATTGCTGATAAATATGATATTCAAGTTGCTATTCATACTGATACGTTAAATGAATGTGGTTTTGTGGAAGAAACGATAAAGGCTATTGATAATCGTGTTATTCATACGTACCACACTGAAGGGGCTGGTGGTGGGCATGCACCAGATATTATAAAGATTGCTGCACTGAATAATATTTTACCTTCTTCAACGAACCCGACCTTGCCATATACAGTGAATACGTTGGATGAACATTTAGATATGCTCATGGTATGTCATCATTTAAAAGCAAATATTCCAGAAGATGTAATGTTTGCGGATTCAAGGATTCGAAAAGAAACAATTGCGGCAGAGGATATTTTGCAAGATTTAGGGGTTTTCAGCATGATTAGCTCTGACTCGCAGGCGATGGGAAGGGTTGGAGAGGTTATTATTCGCAATTGGCAAACCGCCGATAAAATGAAAAAGCAGATTGGTAGTTTAGAGGGAGATAAAGAGTATAACGATAATAATAGAATTCAACGCTATATAGCTAAGTATACAATTAATCCAGCTATTACACATGGGATTTCAGAATATGTCGGCTCTATTGAAGCTGGGAAATATGCAGACCTTGTAATATGGGATCCACAATTTTTCGGTGTTAAGCCAGATATGGTTTTGAAAAACGGGATGGTAGTGATGGCATTAATGGGAGACGAGAATGCTTCGATCCCCACACCACAACCATATTATGAAAAAAAGATGTTTGGTGCATATGGAAAAGCGGTACAGTCAAGTTCGATTACATTTGTATCTAAAGTAGCTTATGAGAATAATATTAAAGAAAAATTAGGTTTAAATAAAGTTGTATTACCTGTTAGAAATACGAGAGAGATTTCTAAGCAAGATATGAAGCTGAATAATGCAACACCAGAAATTGAAGTAGATCCGCAGACATATGAAGTTAAAGTTGATGGACAAGTTATTACGTGTGAAGCAGTAGATGTATTACCTATGGCTCAAAGATATTTTTTATTTTGATATAACGGAGGAGATAAAATGATTATTGAAAAAATTAATAACAACGTATGCAATATGAATGATTTTGCAAATACAAAAAAGCATCTTGATAGAATATTGATTTCTAGTGAGCTTTTACTAAAGAGGGTTCAGAAATTATATTCAGAATCTGGTTTTGAAATTGGGGTGTCTTTAGATAATGGAGAAACATTAAAGAACGGTGATATTTTATATGAAGATGAACATCGTATTGTATATATTGAAGTGTTACCAGAAGAGGTAATTGTAATTACTCCAACGTCAATAAAAGAAATGGGAATTATTGCGCATAACTTAGGAAATAGACATTTGCCAGCACAATTCGATGAAGGGTGTATGATTTTGGCGAACGACTACTTAGTAGAAGATTTACTCAAAAAGGAAGGTGTTCCTTATCAAAAAGAAAATAGAGTATTACCCAAACCGTTCAAGCATGCTTCACACAAACATATTTAACCTACTTAACCTACTCCAAATTAGTGATTCGAACTTCCCAACAGGAAGTTTTAGTCACTCTTTTGGATTAGAAACATTTATTCAAGAGGGACAAGTTACAAATAAAGGAGAATTTTTCAAATGGATTAATCGATATGTAAAAGTGCAATTAACACACACGGACGGCTTAATTTGCAAATATACTTACGAAGCCACTAAGAATAATGATGGAAAACAAATTACATTTTTAGATGATTTAATAACAGCACAAACATTGCCTTTTGAATGTAGAAGAGCAAATAGAATGATTAGTAAAAGTACTTCTAAACTATTGTGTGAACTGTTCTCATTTGCAAATTTAAATATATACAAAGAAGATGTTATGGGTAATAAATTACAAGGTCATCCGAGTATCGTATACGGAATATTAGGGGCGGAATTGAAAATGACAATAGAAGAAACGCTCTTAGTTTTCTTATATTCAAGTGTTGGAAGCATAATTCAAAATGGTGTGAGGGCCATTCCTCTTGGACAAACAGATGGTCAAAAACTATTACAAGAATGCCATGAATTGATCTGTGAATCTATTAATAGAATTCAAATACTTTCATTAGAGAATTTTGGATTGAATGATCCTGAATTCGAAATAAATCAAATGCAACATGAAGATGTAAATGTAAGAGTCTTCATGTCATAGGGAGGAAAAATAAAATGATAAAACCTATTAAAATTGGTATTGGTGGCCCCGTAGGTGCTGGGAAAACAATGTTAGTTGAAAAGTTAACAAAATATTTAAATACAGATTATGAAATTGCAGCAATTACAAACGATATTTATACGAAAGAAGATGCAAAGATTTTATTGAAAACGGGTGTTTTACCGGAAGATAGAATTATTGGTGTAGAGACAGGAGGGTGTCCACATACAGCAATTCGAGAGGATGCTTCTATGAATTTTGAAGCAATTGAAGAGCTCATGATTAGACATAGTAATTTAGATATTATTTTTATTGAAAGTGGGGGTGATAATTTAGCTGCCACATTTAGTCCAGAGCTAGTGGATTTTTCAATTTATATTATTGATGTAGCACAAGGAGAAAAGATTCCTCGTAAAGGTGGACAAGGAATGATCAAATCTGATGTATTTGTGATTAATAAAACGGATTTGGCACCTTATGTAGGGGCTGATCTTGGAGTTATGGAGCAGGATACGAAAAATTACCGACATAATAAACCATATTTTTTTACAAATTTGAAGGATGAGGAAGGCTTACAGGGATTAATAAATTGGATGCGACAAAACATCATGTTAGAAGGATTGAAGAAATGAAAGCCCCTACAGGTGTCTTAAACATTGATGTGATGGAAAAGAGACATAAAACGGTACCTATTAAGGTTTATCATAAAGATGCCTTAAAAGTAACGCAGCCAATATATTTGGACGATTATGGTAGAGCATATTACTATATCATGAATTCTGGTGGAGGTTATTTAAAAGGAGACTTTTATTCTATAAATATAAATGTTCATGAAGATGCGAAAACATATATAACAAGCCAATCAGCAACGAAAGTTTACAAGACTTCAAATAGTTATGCTTTGCAAGAATTGAATGTTTATATTGGTGAAAATGCTGTTATGGAGTATTTACCAGATCCGTTGATTATGTACAAGGATGCAGCATATAAACAAAAAACAAATATATATATGCAAAATAATTCTACATTGATTTTATGCGATTCAGTTACGCCTGGTTGGTCTCCAAATATGGAGAAGTTCACATACCAGTATTTTGATTCGCTAACAAAAGTATATATGGAAAACAAACTTGTAGTTTACGATCATCTATTGTTAAACCCTTTCAAAGAGTCGTTAGATCAAATGGGAATATTAAATCAATATTCCCATTATGGTACTTTCATGGTTATTAATGAGAACATTACAAATGATTTAATTGTAGCATTAAAAACTTCGCTTTCTAACACTAACAATATGAAGATTGGAATATCTTCTATGCCATGTAAAGGCTTTGTCATACGCATACTTAGTCATAATACAGAGGATATGGAGTCTATATTTTTTCAGTGTCATCGTTTTGTTAGAAAGAATTGTCTGCATGAAGAATTAACATCCTATCGAAAATATTAAGTAGGAGAAGGGGATACTATGACTAATGTGGGATTATTATTTGTCGGTGCAGTTCTATTTATGAATGCACTAGCAGCTTTTAAACTCATTGATAGCAAAAGTGTAGGGTACTTCAATTTATTTGTAGGGGCATTACAAACTTTGACACCACTATATTTATTATTTACAGGAAGTCAATCTAATGAGTGGACTATCCTATCTAATGGAACTATTTTTTTATTTGGTTTTACTTATTTATATGTTGGCCTTACGAATATATTAGAACTTGATTCTTCAGGTGTAGGCTACTATTCTCTTTGGGTTGCTATTATTGCAACGGTTATGGGAATAGCGAATCAATTACATGAGAGTGGAAGTCTACAAAGTACAATAATTTGGTTCTTTTGGGCGTTCCTTTGGTTTTTATTTTTCTTGCAAGATGGGTTGAAAAAGAAGATTCATATTTATGTAGGGATTGTTTGCTTCATTGAATCTTGGATTACTGCAACGATACCAGCCCTGTTAACACTTACAAATAATACAGGCATGTTAAATGATTTTGTAATTATTTTAGTGACTATTATAACGATTGTAGTTTTTATTATGGCACTTTTCTTTTTCAAGAGTATTCAATCTAAAGTAGAAAGGGTTAGTAACTATGTGGAAAAGTGAACTGAAAAAAGCAACTAATTTTTTTGTTATTATTATATTTCTTCATGTGCTTGGAATTCTCTTATTATTACCTGCACTGTATAAAGGCAATAGCATAATTGGAATGGCTATTATTGCATATTCTTTAGGATTGCGTCATGCGTTTGATAGTGATCATATTGTCGCAATTGATAATACTGTTCGGAAATTAATTGAAAAAGGTAAAAACTCACAGGGGGTGGGGTTTTACTTCTCATTAGGACACTCTACTGTAGTATTTGTGATGATCGTATTAATTGCTTTAATTGGAAAAACAGCAAAACATGGAATGGAGAGTTTTTCTACTATAGGCGGTATTATCGGCACAATTGTTTCTAGTACATTTCTTATTATTATTGGGCTTACCAATCTGTTGTACCTTATTAAAGTGTTACGAAGCCAAGAGGATAAGCAACCAGAAAACTTAGGATTTATATATCGTTTCACGCAGCGCTTATTTAGGTTTATTGATAGTCAAAAGCAATTGTATATGATCGGTTTTTTATTTGGGCTTGGTTTTGATACAGCAAGTGAAATCGGATTAATTGCTCTTTCTACAGTAACTGCAACAAGTCAATCTATCCCGCTTGTAAGTATATTTGCTTTTCCCATTTTGTTTGCTGCAGGAATGTCGTTGATGGATACATTAGATAGTACATTCATGAATACGAATTATAAGTGGGCAATGGAAAATAGTCGAATTAGAAATTCATATAACGTATTAATTACCTCAATATCTGTTATAACGGCTTTTTTAATAGGGGGTTATCAACTATTATCTTTACTTATTGAAAGCTATAATTTACAGGGACCGTTTTGGAATCTCATTCAGGTAGTTAATTTTGATTATTTGGGTATATGTCTTGTTGTATTCTTTATTATTTCTCTTATTGTTTTCGCTGTATGGAATAGAAATGCATTTAAAGAACCACTTACAAAGAGTATAGAGAAATAAAAATATACCGTATGATATTTGGTTAATTATGTATATAAGCTGAACTAAAAAACACGTCAGATGAAAATGCATCTAACGTGTTTTTTATTATTTATGTTCCTTATATTCATGTGCTTTTTCTTTTATATTACCAACCGTATCTTTAGCAGTGCCTTTCACCTTATCCCATTTTCCCTCGGCTTGTAATTTTTTATTGTCAGTTACTTTCCCGACAACTTCCTTTACTTCACCCTTTACCTTATCAATGGCACCTTCTACTTTTTCTTTTAAACCATGATCATGTTTAGTCATACATTTCTCCTCCTTGTAGTTTGAGTAGAATTCTCTTTTCATATTGCAAGTTGAATGATGTATCTGGTAATAGCGTAACAAATTTAGTTTGAATATTCAAACGAGTAACAGGATAGAAAGGTAATTGTCATAAAATGTATACATTCGTAATGGAAAGAAAAAGAAAGTTAATTATATGTCTTTCGCAGTCCATATTGATTTTGTATAAGCAATTTTCATATGCGCACGTTCCATATTATTTTGACTGCCGCTACCGAATCTTGCTTGTCCAACTATTAAATTACAATTGGATTCAAGAGCGGTCTCAATTCGTTTTTGAATTAATACGGTATGACAACCTTTACGTTGAAATTCTGGCAAAGTAGCAGAAGCAGCTAATGAAGCAACACCTTTATTTATATAAAGTACCCCTATACTAGCAGGAGTGTTTTGAACTTCGGCTATGAAAAAATGCCATCCTGGTTTATTGTAAAGAATTTCATTATTTTGACGAACACCATTTTTTGTAAAGGACGGCATATTAAATCTACGTATATAAATATCTGCAAAAGTATGAAACTCATTTTCTTTCAGTTTGCGTACTGAAATGTTAGAAGGGGGAAGCGGAAAATCTTGTCCCGGTATACTATATAAAGCGGTATGGAAGCTAGATTGATAAAAACCTTTTTTAGATAAGTATTGAAATAGTTCATCTGTACCTTGCGCTGGTGTAATTTCAAAACGACAAGGGATTTGTAGCGATTCATAATAAGAGATGATTTCATCTATCGCATCTGTATTTGTATATGTAATGCCTTTTACCGTATTAAAAGCAGGACCAGCAATTACTTTTGATGAAAAGGCAGTAGCACTCCCGAATTTTTTCATTTGTATTTGCATTGGATTTCCGCTCATCGCTTGCAGTGCCGCTAATCTAGAAGAGAGCATATCTATTTCTGCGTTTTCAATTTCTTGTGCTGCATTGAATGTCATAATAGTACTCATAAGATTCCTCCGTCAATTAATATAGTTCATAGTACATATACGATTTTTGTTCTGAGATTCCTGTTGAAATGTAAGAGAATAAGAGGTTTTTTGGAAGGGAAATGGAAGTGAACTGTCGAAGGGAGTAGAAACAGATTAAAGGTGGTGCTCTCATGAAACAGAAAGACGTGCAGACATGCTCTCATTGCGGTTCTCATAACATAGGAGAAGGTGAGTTTATCGGTTATGCACAAATACGGAAAAAGGAGACGATGTTCACATCTTCACCAGTGGATGCTTATATTTGTACAGATTGCGGGAATATCCTTTTATTAAAGGTACGGAATTATGAAAAGTTTAAACAGAAGCCGTTATGATTGTTGAGAAGTGGTCATATCCAGCGTTGTATACGAAACGTCTTATATTAAGGGAAATTAATATGAGTGATATTTTACATATATCCGAGTATGCTTCGGATAATAAATTAACAACTTATACTGTATGAGATGAACATCGATCGTTAAATGGTACGAAAAAGTTTATTTATGAAATCATGGAACGATATGAGAAAGAAAAAGTCGCTCCTCTTGGAATAGTATTAAAAGAGAAGCAGAAACTCATAGGGACATGTGGATTTATAAGTTATGATTCAACTATACATAAATCGGAAATTGCATACACCTTGTCGCGAAAATATTGGGGGAAAGGACTAGCTACCGAAGCGGCGTTAGCTTTTTTTAGTTATGGATTTAATGAGTTACATCTTAATAGCATCGAAGCGGGATGTAATTCAGAAAATGAAGCAACTGAAAGACTAATGAAACGTTTAAATATGGAGTATGAGTGTACGATTCAAAATGATTTGTTTGTAAAAGGTAAATATCGTGATACGAAAAGGTATTGTATATCCCGAGAAAGATATAGGAATAAATGAAATATGTCATAACGAAAACTCCTTTAAATGAATAAGGGAGTTTTTTATTTCTATAACAATAATTACCTTTAATCGTTATAATTGGTTATTGAGAGGGGTTGTTTTATTAACGCCATAATCATAGAAGAAAAACAGCTAAAACGTATACAAAACCGCCATATAACATAATCGCAACCGTAAGTTGACAAAGTGCAACCGCAGGAAGATAGAGATAGGGGCAATGTTTACATACAATTTAGTTAAGAAAACAAGGGGGACACACATATGGGATTTGGTGAGAAACTTTTTAAATTAAGAAAGGAAAAAGGCCTTTCTCAAGAAGCATTAGCTGAGAAATTAAACACGACAAGGCAAGCGGTTAGTAAATGGGAAAACGGTCAAGGTTTTCCAGAAACTGAAAAGCTAATAATGATTGGAAATGTATTTGAAGTATCGCTTGATTACTTATTAAAAGAAACTGCTGAGCAAAGTAATGAAAAGGAACATGGTTATTATGTAAGTAAGGAAATGGCAGAAGGGTATATAGTATATGGGCAAAAAATTTCTAAATATATCGCATTAGGGTTTAGTTTGCTTATTTTATCTACAATACCGTATTTATTATTCAAAGAAGATCCAACAATGTCTACATTCCTTATCATTATTATTGCTGTCCTTGGAATTGGAGCGATTATGGTACCTGTAACGATAGAAGAGAGTCGATACAATGTATTGAAAAAGGAAGAACTACTATTTGATCCAAACTTTTTAAAAGAATTGACAAAAAGATATGCGACTATTAAAAAGAAATATGCTGCAGTAGTAATTGTTGGACTTTGTTTCATAGCAGCGGGTGCAATACCATTTTTGTTTGAGAAAAAGCATATCACTTCAGGAGAGTTAGTACAGTATTATCCTTACTGTGTGGTTCTTATTGCAATTGGTTTTTATCTTTTTGTTAGTGTTTTAGGAGTGTTAGAAACGTACAGAATTTTAGCGGAAAATAAAGAATATAGCAATCGTTTTATCTTTAAACTAAAAAAGAAAGTGAGAGAAAAAGTGGATAATTTTTAATAGGAGAAAACGTGTTTTAATTCGTTTTTTTATTAAAAGCTAAGATAGGAGTGGAATGATGTCAAACCTTTTAGAAATTGAAAATTTGAGTAAATCATTTGGAAACAAAGTTGTTTTAAGAGATGTATCATTCAGTGTGCCGTCTGGATCAATTGTTGGATTTATTGGTGATAATGGAGCAGGTAAATCAACAACATTTAAAACAGTACTACAATTAATTTCTAAAGATAGCGGTACAGTAAAAATATTTGGTGAAGAAAATATAAATAAACATGCCAAGATTAAGGAAAAGATTGGAGTCGTATTTGATGCTATGAATCTACCGGCTCATCTTACAATAAAACAACTAAATAAGGTTTTTGAAAAGATGTTTGAATCTTGGGACATAGAAAATTTTTATCGATTAGTTCATTCTTTCTCTTTACCTACTGATGAAAAAGTAGGTGAATTCTCACGTGGGATGTCAATGAAACTATCCATAGCTGTTGCATTGTCGCATAATGCAAAATTATTAATCCTAGATGAAGCGACGGGAGGTCTTGATCCTTCATCTAGGGAGGGCGTGTTAGAGGAATTAAAAAGTTTTGTGAGTAAAAGTAATGGTGGTATATTACTTTCTTCTCATATTATGAGTGATGTAGAAAAAATAGCTAGCCACCTTATCATTATAAAAGATGGAGAAATTTTATTGAATGAAGAAAAAGATAAGGTTTTGGACAGTTACGCCATTGTAGATGTTGATGTGGAACAACTAACTTTAATCAACAAAGATATAGTTGTGGCAAAGAGGAACCATGGTTCTTATTTCAATGTACTCGTATCAGATGTATATAAATTACCAAGTGGGATTGCTCATAGAACCATCTCGATAGAAGAAATGAGTGTCTTATTAACGAGGAGTGAAAAATAAATGAGAGGTTTATTATTGACAAACTATTACCTAGTGTATCGAACTTTCTTTATGTTCATGGGAATAGCGATATTGGGAGCGGGATTCGTGTTTTATTTTGGTGATGCTTCAATGTACCGTTTAATTGCTACGTTCATTATCTTATTTGCTGCGATTCCTGCACTTGAAGTTATTAAATATGAGAGTAAGTCGGGTTATGAAAAGTATGTACTTACTTTACCGGTTACTAGAAGTAATATTGTGCAAAGTCACTATTTTTTCTATTTTTTAGTTGTAATTATTGGTACCTTATTATCTTATGGCGTATTTTATGTATATGGTTTAGTTTCAGATACACCAATTGATGATGGTATATTCAAGAGTGTTTCTTTAGGGACTTTCATCATTCTTAATGCCGGAGCAATAGCCTATCCACTCCTCTATATTTTTGGAGCAGAAAAATCTGATGCTATTACAATTGGAGGCGCATGCGGGGGACTTGTTACTTATTTTGGATTACAAAGTGTAATTGGCTATCTAATAGAACAATTTCCAATATCAAATTTAAATTCATCTGTATACATTTCAATTCTATATACAATATTTGGCGTTATCCTATATATCTTTTCTTTTTTTATTTCGGTATTTATATATCGTAAGAAGGAATTTTAATAGATTCTCTCCTAGTATTTTCTGAATTATTTCCAAAGAAATAATTCAGAAAATACAGAAAAAATATCGTAATTTTTTGTAGAAGTCTGTTATAATGAACGAAATGAAAACGCTTTAAAGGGAGGATGTAAACAATATGATGATGAATGTACCTCTAACGATTAGTTCTATGATGGAAAGGGCAGAAAAACTATTCCCAAAGAAAGAAATCATTTCACGGACGCATGATACAGTTACGACCTTAACGTATAAGCAGCTAGGGGAAAGGACACGAAGGCTTTCCAGTGCGTTAAAAAAGCTTGGGATTAAAGAAGGCGAGCGCATAGGAACGTTAGCATGGAATCATCATCGACATGTGGAAGCATATTTTGCTATTCCAGGTATTGCTTCCGTTTTACACACAATTAATATTCGTTTATCTCCTCAACATATTTCATACATTATTCAACATGCAGAAGATCGAATTTTACTTATTGATGAAGATCTCGTACCACTTGTTGAAAATATTCAATCACAATTATCAACCGTACAAGCCTACATTATTATGACTGATAAAGACGAACTTCCAAAAACTACACTGCAGCCTGTATATCATTATGAAAAGCTATTAGAAGAAGGCGATTCCAATTTCCAATTTGTAAAAGATATTGATGAAAATACACCTGCTGGTATGTGTTATACGTCAGCGACTACAGGGAATCCAAAAGGTGTTGTTTATACACATCGTAGTACAGTTCTGCACTGTATGGCACTTGGTTTAGCAGATACGACAGCTTTATCAGAAAGTGATGCGGCAATGGCTATTGTACCAATGTTTCATGTGAATGCTTGGGGACTTCCTTTTGCAGCCACTTGGTTTGGAACTAAACAAGTTCTTCCAGGACCGATGTTTACTCCGAAAATTTTATTAGAAATGATTCAAGCTGAAAAAGTAACGATAGCAGCAGGTGTGCCGACAATTTGGCTCGGTGTATTACAAGAGTTAGAAAATAATAGTTACGATTTATCTAGTATAACGAGAATATTATGCGGTGGTGCTGCTGCACCGAAAAGCGTTATTAAAGCATTTGAGCAAAAATATAATGTTCCTTTCGTACATGCATATGGTATGACTGAAACAAGCCCGCTCGTAACACTTGCACGTTTAAAAAGTTATGAAACAGAATTATCATATGAAGAGCAATTAGAAATCCGCTCAAAACAAGGATATCTTGTCCCTGGTGTAGAGATGAAAGTAGTCGGTACAAACGGTGAAGTGAAGTGGGATGGTACTGAGATGGGAGAGTTATGTTTAAGAGCACCTTGGATCGCTGAAAGCTATTATAACGATGATCGTACTGTCGAAGGATTCCGAGACGGTTGGTTATATACTGGTGATGTTGTTACAGTTGATGAGGAAGGCTGCGTGAAAATTGTTGATCGTACGAAAGATGTTATTAAAAGCGGAGGAGAATGGATTTCTTCAGTGGATCTTGAAAATGCTTTAATGGCACATGATGCTATATTTGAAGCGGCTGTCGTTGCAATTCCACACCCGCAGTGGCAAGAGCGTCCAGTTGCCTGCGTTGTTCAAAAGAAAAATAGTACTGTTACAAAAGAAGAACTATATGAATTTTTAAAACCACAGTTTGCGAAGTGGTGGTTACCAGACGATATTGTATTTATGGAAGAAATACCGAAAACATCTGTTGGGAAGTTTTTAAAACAGGCACTTCGAAAAGAACTTGAGCATTTGCATAAAGAGAAATAACCGAATTTTTATTTGTAAACTTATTTTTAATCACGGTTGACAAACTTCGAAGGGAAAGATAATATAACTCCTATAATATGTTATCTAAAATCTAATTTAAGTTTACAAATAGGAGAAGCAAATATGAATACAAAAAACTTAGTTTTCGTCGCTTTATTTAGTTCTATTATGGGAGTGTTAGGGTTAATACCTCCAATTGCTCTTGCTATTACACCAGTTCCAATTACATTACAATCACTCGGTGTTATGCTTGCTGGTGGGTTGTTAGGCTCACGGCTCGGTGCGTTAAGTCAGCTTATTTTCTTACTTATAGTTGGAGTTGGAGCACCATTACTTGCAGGTGGACGCGGGGGGCCTGGCGTATTTGTTGGGCCAAGTGCAGGATATTTACTTGGTTATATTGCAGGAGCATTTGTAATTGGTTATTTAATTGAACGTTTACGTGAAGTTTCTATTATAAAAGTATTATGTATTAATATAATTGGTGGTATTTTCGTAGTTTATGTATTTGGTATCATTGTACAAGCTTTCGTAATGGGTATTTCCGTATGGGAAACGATGAAAGTGAGTGTTGTATTTTTACCAGGTGATTGCATAAAAGCGATTATAGCAGCAGTTCTCGTGACAAGATTACATCGCTCATTGAAACATATTATTACGCCTGCTTTGAAGAATAAAAAAATTACAAATGTAGGATAAGAAAAAGGAGAAACACGTTACGTGCGTGTTTCTTTTTATTATTTTGTAAAGAAAGGATGTCTAATATGGGGATTACAAAAGAATACAAAAAATATGCCTCTTTACAACCGAATAAAATAGCGATTAAAGAAAATGATAGAGTGTTAACCTATAAAGATTGGTACGATTCAGTTTGTAAAGTAGCAAACTGGTTGAATGAAAAAGAATCGAAGAATAAAACAGTAGTAATTGTATTAGAAAATTGTACTGAGTTTTTACAAATATTTGCGGGTTCCGCAATGGCTGGATGGGTTTGTGTGCCGCTAGATATAAAATGGAAACGAGATGAACTTAAAGAAAGAATAGCGATTAGTAAACCGGATATTATTGTGGCGGAGCAGTATAGGCTTAGTGATATATCCTGCGAAGAAGGAAGGGTTATTGAGATTGAAGAATGGAAAGAAATGATTGAGAACTATCTTCCTACATATCATCCTGTAGAAAATGTACAAAACGCTTCTTTTTATATGGGATTTACATCAGGATCGACTGGAAAAGCAAAAGCATTTTTACGTGCTCAACAGTCATGGGTACATAGTTTTGATTGCAATGTACATGATTTTTATATGAAAAATACAGATTCTATTTTAATAGCTGGGACGCTTGTTCATTCTTTATTCTTATATGGAGCAATAAGTGCCTTATATTTGGGACAAACGGTACATATAATGAGAAAGTTTGTACCAGTTCAAGTGCTATCTAGTATAAAGATAGAGAATATTTCTGTAATGTATACAGTCCCTACAATGCTTGAGTCATTGTATAAAGAAAATAAAGTAATTGAAAGTGAAATGAAAATTATTTCATCAGGAGCGAAATGGGAAGCTGAAGCAAAAGAAAAGATGAAAAATGTGTTTCCTTATGCAAAAAGATATGAGTTTTATGGTGCGTCTGAGCTAAGCTTTGTAACGGCATTGGTCGATGCAGAGAGTGAAAGGAAACCGAATTCAGTAGGGAAACCTTGTCATAATGTACAAGTTCGAATATATAATGAAGCAGGAGAAGGAGTACAAGCAGGCGAGGTAGGAACTGTTTATGTAAAAAGTGATCAGTTTTTTATGGGCTATGTATCGAATGGAGCTATAATCCCGCAATTGTCCAAGGGTGGTTGGATGACAGTGCAGGATGTGGGCTACCAAGATGAAGAAGGCTTTATATATATTGTTGGTAGAGAGAAGAACATGATTTTATTTGGAGGAATCAATATTTATCCAGAAGAGATAGAAAGTTTGCTATATACGCATCCAGCTGTTGAAGAAATTGTTGTTGTCGGTATAAAAGATAGTTATTGGGGTGAAAAACCTGTCGCTATCGTAAAAGGAAGTGCTACGAAGCAACAATTAAAGAGCTTTTGCCTACAACAATTATCCTCTTTTAAAATACCGAAAGAATGGCATTTTGTAGATGACATCCCTTATACAAGTAGCGGGAAAATAGCTCGCAATGCAGCAAAAAGTATCATTGGAAATCAGGAGAAGATATATGAATAGAGCGGTTATTGTAGAAGCGAAAAGAACGCCTATTGGCAAGAAGAATGGGATGTTGAAAGATTATGAAGTTCAGCAATTACTAGCGCCGCTTCTTATGTTTCTAAGTAAAGGGATTGAGAGAGAAATAGATGATGTCATCTTAGGAAATGTCGTTGGACCAGGAGGGAATATCGCAAGGTTGTCTGCTTTAGAAGCAGGGCTCAGTTATCATATACCTGGTGTAACGATTGATCGGCAATGCGGTGCTGGATTAGAAGCAATTCGCACTGCATGTCATCTTATTCAAGGTGGGGCTGGCAATTGCTATATCGCTGGGGGAGTAGAGAGTACAAGTACGTCACCTTTTCAAAATAGAGCGCGGTTTTCGCCTGAAACAATTGGGGATCCGGATATGGGATTAGCGGCTGAGTATGTTGCAGAGCAGTATAACATAACGAAAGAGATGCAAGATGAATATGCTTGTCTTAGCTATAAAAGAACGCTGCAAGCATTAAAAAAAGGATATATACAAGAAGAGATATTACCTCATTATTTTAATGGATTATTAGATGAATCTATTAAGCGAGAAATGAATTATGAAAGAATGATTAAGAGAACGAAACCTGTATTTTTACAAAATGGAACGGTAACAGCAGGGAATTCGTGTAGTGTAAATGACGGGGCATGTGCTGTTCTTGTAATGGAAGAGGCGCAAGCCCAAAAATTAGGATACAAGCCTGTTCTTCGTTTCGTTCGTAGTGCTGTAGTTGGAGTGGATCCGAATCTTCCGGGAACTGGTCCGATATTTGCCGTGCAAAAACTACTTAGAGAAATGGATTTAGTGATAGAAGATATTGATTGTATTGAGATGAATGAAGCGTTCGCTGCTAAAGTTGTTGCATGTGCGCAAACGTTACAAATCCCGTATGAAAAATTAAATGTAAATGGCGGTGCAATTGCACTTGGTCATCCGTACGGTGCGTCTGGAGCTATGCTTGTAACGCGCTTGTTTTATCAGGCGCAAAGAGAACGTATGAAACATGGAATTGTGACATTAGGAATTGGTGGGGGAATTGGGCTTGCTCTATTATTTGAGAAAGTAGAAAACTAGCAAGATAACTAGTTTTCTATTTTTTCAGAAATATAGGCGTTGTTACCAGGTTTTGCTTTTATTTTGTTCCAAGCAGCGATAGCATCAGCTTTTGATTTTCCTTTGTTATTTGGATCTTCGAAAAAGTCGCGAGTAAAGCGATTGTATTCAAACTGTGTACCGATAGTTGTTTTATAGGATGGTTCTTTTTTACGTTCGTTTTCTTCGTACCAAAACGTTATCGCGTCTTCATATGTTTTTCCAATATTCTCTTTAAAAAACTTTTGAAGAGCTACTGTAAAGCGAAAGTTTGCTCCAATTTTTTCTTTGAAAAAAGCACGCACATCTTCACTACAGCGTTGATTTTCAGTAATAATTGTTTGAAGAGAAAGATCTTTATAAGAGAGGGAAGCTTTACTTACCTTTTGATGAGAACAGTTTTTTAATATTTTACCTGTAGTTAAATAATGTGAGATACGCCCGCTTATTTCAATCTTAGAGCCACTAGCTGGTAAATCATGCTCACGACAAAATGTTTGCAGTTCTGTTTTTAACCAATAATAGTTTTGGAAATCTTCAAGAGATATAGACTTTGTTAAAGGTGGGCGCATGCATATAACAACTTCTTTCTTCCATAATTTTCTTTAATTATAAAACATACGTTCTTTTTGTGGAAGGATTAATTTATAAATTTAATGGGAAGAGGAGATTACATATGGAAAATGTAATGCAAGTTCGTGTTACTGGAATTTTAATTGAAGATGAAAAAGTATTGTTAGTAAAACAAAGAGTCGCTAATCGGAATTGGTCTTTACCTGGAGGAAGAGTAGAGAATGGTGAAACGTTAGAAGAAGCGATGATTCGAGAAATGAGAGAAGAAACCGGATTAGAAGTTAAGATTAAGAGACTACTCTATGTTTGTGATAAACCAGATGCTATCCCAGCTTTATTGCATATTACATTTCTGCTTGAAAGGATTGCAGGTGAAATCAAGCTTCCGTCTAATGAATTTGATCTTAATCCAATTCATGATGTACAAATGGTAGCGATAGAAGAATTGAGTAGATATGGTTTTTCTGAGAAGTTCATTAAACTTGCATCTGAAAAGTTCTTGAACGCAGGAAGTTATCAAGGGTTAAAACAAAATATTGGTTTGTAAACATAAGAGGAGGCTGTTATTTTAGAACAGCCTCCTCTTACTCTATAAGTTGTGTTTATTGTCGTATTTTGTTGGGAAATCGATATTTCTTATAGAATCGTTCATATAATTTCATTTACTGTACTACTGTGCACGAAGCAGAAAAGAGAAGTGGATGTCACACAGTTCAATGACATCCACTTCATAAAATAATCTACACTGCTGACTGTAAAGAAGAAACAAGTTGATTTAAAAACTCATCCCCACTCATAATTGCTTTTCCACCGCCGCGAGCATTCTTTTTATTTCCGCCACCTTTTCCTTCAATAGAAGGGAGGGCATCTTTTAAAAGTGTATTCATATCGAGTGTCACTGCTTTACCACAAGCGAGAATACATTGTAATTTGTCCTCATTTTCAATAACGAAATATGTAATTGCGTGTTCTTGTTGTTCCGTAATAATAGCAGACAGTTTTGCAATTTCTTGCATAGGGCGGTTTGTAAATACTTTAGAAATAAGTATTCCACCGTGTATTTCTAAAGGCTGTTGCAGTAGTTCATTTGCTTCTACAAATAATAGTTTTTCATTCATTGCTTGTACTGCCTTTTCGTTTTCTTTTTGAGAGGTAAGAAGTTGTGCCACTTTTACTGGAATATCAGTTTCGCTACTGTTCAATTGCTTAGAAACATCTGTTAATATTTGTTGATGTTGTCCCATTAATTTAAGAGAACGCCAACCAGCAATAAATGTTAAGCGTATACCACCTTTATTGCGCTCCCATCCTAGTACTTGAATAGGGCCTACTTCACCTGTATGTTTCGGGTGTGTTCCACCACAACCGTTGTAGTCATAGTTTTCGATGATAACAACCCGTATATTTTCTGTCATAGTCGGTTCTTTGCGAAGGGGTAATGCTTTGGCCTCTTCTAAGTTCATCCATTTAATACGAATAGGGTGGTTTTCAAAAACAATTTGATTAGCAATTTGTGCGGCCTTCTCAACAGTTTCTGTAGAAAGGTTAACAGTTTCTAAATCAATGGTTATAGTTTCTTTTCCAAGATGGAATCCGATCGTCGGTATGTTAAAATGATCCCAAAAAGCAGCAGATAAAATGTGCTGAGCTGTATGTTGCTGCATATGATCAAAACGGCGCTCCCAATCTATTTTACCCTCTACTTCTTCTGTATGTAATTGTTCTATTATGAAATGACGAATTTCTCCATTTACTTCTTGAACGTTACTTACCGGAATACCATTTAAGGTTCCAGTGTCGTGTGGTTGCCCGCCGCCTGCTGGATAAAATGCAGTTTCATTTAAGACAACATATAAGTTTCCTTCTGTATCATGCTCTTGTTTTATAACTTTAGTTGTAAAGGTTTGCTGATAAGCATCGATGTAATATAATTTTTTCTCCAATTTTCTTTCCCCTTTCGTGTTAGCTAGTTTCATTGTAAAGCAATTGAAATTAGTTTCCTAATATTTCAGAAGAAAGAAACTTTTTTAGAATTTTCTTGCTATAATAAGAAGAAAATGCGGGGGGGAATGAAAATGCCATATGAAAACGGCGTAGATAAATTGCTTAGTTTAAGCAGAAATATTTCCGAATTATATCGAGAATTAAATGAGATGACCCGGATTTTAACGGATTGTAATCGAGAAAGTGTGAAATTTGATCGGTTATATGTAAAGGAGTTACTTTGGAAAAAAGAAGATGTGATAGAGAAGTATGAACAATTACTCGTCCAGCTTTGTATTAATGAATGCTTTGATTTAAAAAGTGTAATTACTGGCGAATATAAGTATACATATGAAGAAGTAGAAAGCATTGTTTTAGAATTTAATGAAAAGTATAACGTAGCTATTTTGATTAAAGATGTTTGTAAAGAACTACAGTTTACATATGGAATTGATATGGAAATAACGAGAACAGCTCGGGTATAAACATCTCAAGTATAGAAAAAGGAAAAAGAAAGCAGATCCTTTGCTTTCTTTTTTTATGTAGGAAAAGGGAGAGTAGGTTTAAAGATGAAGGGGAAGTTACAAAATATTCATCCACTTGGAATGAGTATCATTATAGGGACATTATTTGCTAGGTTTGCAACTTCAATGAGCATTCCTTTTTTAGCGATTTATTTAACGACTGTTAAAGACGTATCGGCTGGAATGACCGGTGCTATCATTGGAACGAGTGCGCTTGTTGGAGTGTTTGCTAGTTTTATTGGGGGCAATTTATCTGATCGATTTGGTCGAAAGATGATTATAATATGGTCCATGATTGTTTGGGTGTTTGTATTTATAGGATTTTCAGTTGCAGAGCATGTTTTGAGTTTCTTTCTATTAAACGCTTTGAATGGCTTATGTCGTTCTTTTTTTGAACCGACATCAAGAGCTTTATTATCAGATTTAACGAAACCAGAGTATCGTTTACTCGTATATAATTTGCGTTACGGTGCAATAAATGTTGGAGTAGCGATGGGTCCACTTGTTGGATTACAGATTGGAAGTGCAAAATCAACGATTCCTTTTTTAGTAGCCGCTGGAGTGTACATTTTATATACAGTTATATTAGCGTTTCAATTTAAGAAATATCCACTTGATAAAAAGAAAGTAGCTACAGAAAATCCGGTCACAATGTTAAGTGCGGTTCGGATTTTGCGAAAAGACATAGTATTTTTAGTTGCTTTAGTCGGAATCATTTTGAGTAATAGTGGTTTTTCACATTTAACGACGACACTATCTCAATATTTTGCAAACGCACATATATTTCAAGATGGAGTAAAGTTGTTCTCATATATGCTAACTTTAAATGCGATTACAGTAGTAGTTATTCAATACCCTGTTATTCAAATGTGTAAAAAGTATACGCCGTTAGCATCTATTATGGTTGGAACGTTATTTGTGAGCGGGGGATTGTTTGGATTTGGACTAGTAGAATCTATGTTAGGGGCTGCTTTATGTACAATTATTTTTACATTCGGAGAAGTATTAATGTTTTCAATGACAGATGTATTTATTGATGAGATAGCTGTTCCACATTTGAAAGGGACATATTTTGGAGCTATGGGATTTTCAGGAATTGGAGTAGTGATTGGTCCTTGGTTTGGCGGGATACTTCTCGATCATTATGGATATCAAAATGGCTTTATAGTATTTTTAATATTAGCTATATTTTCAAGCATAGCGTTCCCAGTTCTTTTAGTGACAAAAGGTTTAATGAAAAAAAGATATATTAGAAATTCTAAAATAGAAATACATGCGAAATAACATGAGCCCGAGCAAACTAAAAGGTTGCTCGGGCTCATGTTTGTGTTTATAGTAATCCTTAATTTGAAAAAAGAACTTTCTTTTCATGTTTATTGGCAACTTCGTTTTTGGAAATATGAATGGCTAAACATCCATTCTCTAAACAGGCTAGCATCTTGTTATAAATGATATTAGTAGGTAAAGGAACAATCCGCTGTAAAGAAGTGTTTTTATAAAGTATACAAATGTTTAGGCCTGTCTCCATCTTTTTAATGAGTACATTTTGTGCAGTTGCATTTGGTACATCTGTTTCCAAAATGTATTCTTGTTCTGTTTCACAAAGGTCAATATGAATTTGATTTGGAAAACTAAAGTTGCTACAAGAATCAGAACAAAATTGATCCATCCATTCTTCGAAACCATCAACATGAAAAAGACAATCCTTCTTTTTCTTGCCCATGAAAGACACCCTCCGTAAAATCTCAATTCATACTATGTTATGCATGAATGAAATAGAGGTGAAGAACAAATAGAAAAATATAAACATTTTATGTGAAAGATACAGTGTGTGTGAATGCTTTTGCTTTACATATCATGATGTGCATGATTTTTTTGACGTGAATGATTACGATTTTTAACTTTGTGAGATCCACTTAAAGGTTCGGGCTGTCCAGAAGATTGCCCTTTTTTCTCGTTTTGACGATTAGATTGATTATTGTTTTTACCCATTGTATTTTACACCTCCTCTCCCTATTTAGAATGAGAGAAGTTTGCGAATTTATACGAGAATGTTTTTTGAGAAACGGGTAAAGATAAGTAGGACTAACTCATATAGGAAGGGGAAAGTGTTATGCCATATCATAAAGATAAGCAACAGGCTTTTCAGGCCGCGCAGCAAGGGGTTGTTCAAGCGGAAAATATATTCAATAATATTGTGAAAAATGACCCGAATTACGGCCATGATTTAAAAGAGTTACGCCAAGAAGTGCAAGAGGCGTACGAACAAATTCAAAATGCACTTGAAGTAGCATCAGAAACGCAGCGTCCACAACTTGAGCAATATGAAAGTAATCTCCAAAATATTATGCGAAATGTAGATCAAATAGAAAAGTGAAAAGGTTGTTGTGAATTCAACAATCTCATTACTTTTAGTGCTACTATGCTGAAAAGAAAAATTATTCTATCAATTTTTTCTTTAATTTGTGCAGTACATATATTTCAAGTGGACAAAGTGGAAGCTAAAATGTTGTTAAGAAAAGAGCTAGAGCCAACTGGCTATGTAACATGGGAAGTACCAAATAATGAAAAAATTATCGCAATTACATTTGATGATGGACCGGACCCAACTTATACACCGCAAGTATTAGAGTTATTACGTCAATATAAAGCGGAAGCGACTTTTTTTATGATTGGCTTTCGAGTTCAGCGTAATCCGTACTTAGTAAAGCAAGTGTTGAAAGAAGGGCATGAAATCGGAAATCATACGATGAATCATTTGTATGCGAGTAATTCATCAGATGAAAAATTAGAACATGATATTTTAAATGGAAAGAAATATTTTGAAAAATGGGTGAAAGAACCTTTATTGTTCCGTCCGCCAGGTGGATATATTAATGATGCTGTATTTACTACGGCAAAAAAAGCTGGGTATCAAATTGTTCTATGGTCATGGCATCAAGACCCTCGTGATTGGGCGAATCCAGGTACAGAATCCATAGTAAATCATGTTGTGAAAAATGCTAAAAGTGGAGATATTGTACTGTTGCACGATGGAGGAAGTGATCGTAGTCAAACAGTGGCGGCATTAGCAAAAATTTTACCTGAGCTGAAAAAGCAGGGTTATCGATTTGTAACAGTTTCGGAGTTGTTACGTTATAAACATTAGAGAAAATCCCAAAAGGTATACCTTTTGGGATTTTTCGTTACTGATTCTTTTTTCGTTTTTTATTATTTTGTCGCTCTGCCGGAGTTAAAGGTTCATTTGCGAACTCTTCGTTATAACCAGTTCCTTGTCCTTGTGCGGATGCAGCATTCATTCCTGAAATAGTATGATTTGCTTTTCGTTTACCCATTTTTTCTCACCTCTATAATATTTTTTATAGATGAATCATGAGTTGTTCATAACATATATGAACGTAAAGTAGAGTGCTTTACTTTACAATAATAGTATTTATAAGGAGCATGGACACTATTCAAATTTAGAAAGATAAAGAAAACTTATTATAATCCATAAGTTTCTTATTATTTACTTATTTAGAAAGTTGTAATAAGATATTATCGTAAGGTATTGAAAAGTTTGTCTACATTTTATATTCAGACAAATTAGTCACGTTTAACAGGGGGGAAACATAATGGTCAAACATAATCCATTTCAATCACGTGCAACTTTTGAACTAGATGGAAAGACGTATCATTATTATCAATTGAAAGCGCTTGAAAACGCAGGGGTTGGCAACGTATCTCAATTACCATATTCCGTGAAAGTTTTACTTGAATCTGTACTTCGTCAAGTAGACGGACGCGTAATTACAGAAGAACACGTTACAAATTTAGCGAAATGGGGAACGAAAGATGTTCAAGATATCGATGTTCCGTTTAAACCATCTCGCGTAATCTTACAAGACTTCACAGGTGTTCCAGCTGTTGTAGATTTGGCTTCGCTTCGTAAAGCAATGGCAGACATGGGTGGGGATCCTGACAAAATTAATCCTGAAATTACTGTAGACCTTGTAATTGACCACTCTGTACAGGTTGATAGAGCGGGTACGGCAGACTCGCTTGCATTCAACATGGACTTAGAGTTTAAACGTAATGAAGAACGTTATAAATTTTTAAGCTGGGCACAGAAATCATTTGATAACTACCGTGCAGTTCCACCAGCAACAGGTATTGTACACCAAGTAAATCTTGAATATTTAGCACCGGTTGTTCATGCGGTGAAAAATGCTGAAGGTGACTTAGTTGCATACCCAGATTCATTAGTTGGAACAGACTCACATACAACAATGATTAATGGTATCGGTGTTCTTGGATGGGGCGTTGGTGGTATTGAAGCAGAAGCAGGAATGCTTGGACAGCCTTCATATTTCCCAGTACCTGAAGTAATTGGTGTGAAATTAACTGGTACACTTCCAAGTGGTACAACAGCAACTGACGTTGCATTAAAAGTAACACAAGTATTACGTCAAAAAGGTGTAGTTGGTAAATTTGTTGAGTTCTTCGGTAATGGACTAAAGAGCATGCCTTTAGCTGACCGCGCAACAATTTCAAATATGGCACCAGAATACGGTGCAACTTGTGGATTCTTCCCAATCGACGACATTTCATTAGAATACTTACGTTTAACAGGTAGAGATGAAGAGCAAATTCGCGTTGTTGAAGAATATTGTAAAGCAAATGGCTTATTCTATACAGCAGACAGCAAAGATCCAATCTATACTGATCTTGTTGAAATTGATTTAAATACAATTGAATCTAATCTTTCTGGACCGAAACGTCCGCAAGATTTAATCCCACTTTCAAATATGAAAGAGGAGTTCCATAAAGCTGTTGTAGCACCAGTTGGAACACAAGGACTTGGATTCAATGAGCAAGAGTTCGATAAAGAAGTGAAAGTTACATTGAAAGATCAAGAAGTAACGATGAAAACAGGTGGAATTGCAATCGCTGCAATTACAAGCTGTACAAATACGTCAAATCCGTACGTGTTAATTGGAGCAGGGTTAGTTGCGAAGAAAGCAATTGAAAAAGGACTTAAAGTACCTGGTTACGTAAAAACATCGTTAGCACCAGGATCTAAAGTTGTTACAGAGTACTTAGATAAGTCTGGTTTAACAACGTATTTAGATCAATTAGGTTTCCAAACAGTTGGTTACGGCTGTACGACTTGTATCGGTAACTCTGGTCCATTAGCAGAGGAATTAGAAGAAGCAATCGCAGCAAATGATTTATTAGTAACATCTGTTTTATCTGGTAACCGTAACTTTGAAGGTCGTATTCACCCACTTGTAAAGGCAAACTACTTAGCATCACCACCACTTGTTGTGGCATATGCACTTGCAGGTACTGTTGATATTGACCTGAAAAATGATGAAATCGGTAAAGATGTAAATGGTAATGCTGTTTACTTTAATGATATTTGGCCATCAGCTAAAGAAATTGAAGATGTAGTTCAAAGTGTTGTTACATCTGAATTGTTCAAAAAAGAATATGCACAAGTATTTAACAGCAATGAGCGCTGGAATGAAATCCAAACTTCAAATGAAGCTTTATATACTTGGGATAATGATTCAACATACATTCAAAACCCACCGTTCTTCGAAGGATTATCTAAAGAGCCAGGTGAAGTTGAAACATTATCAGGTTTACGCATAGTTGGTAAATTTGGTGATTCTGTAACAACAGACCACATTTCACCAGCAGGTTCAATTGGTAAGCACACGCCAGCTGGACGTTATTTACTAGAAAACGGCGTACAACCAGTCGACTTTAACTCTTACGGTTCTCGTCGTGGTAACCATGAAGTTATGATGCGTGGTACATTTGCAAACATCCGTATTAAAAACCAAATCGCACCAGGAACAGAAGGCGGATATACAACATATTGGCCAACTGGTGAAGTAACATCTATCTATGATGCTGCTATGAAATATAAAGAAGATGGCACAGGCCTTCTAGTTGTTGCTGGTAAAGACTACGGTATGGGAAGTTCTCGTGACTGGGCTGCGAAAGGTACAAACTTATTAGGTATTAAAGCAGTAATCGCAGAAAGCTTCGAGCGTATTCACCGCAGTAACTTAGTATTAATGGGCGTATTACCATTACAATTTAAAGATGGCGACAGTGCTGAAACATTAGGTCTTGTTGGTGATGAGTCATTTGAAATTCAAATTGACAAAACGGTTAGACCACGCGATCTTGTAAAAGTAGTTGCAATCGATGCAGAAGGCAAAGAGAAGCAATTTGAAGTAGTAGCTCGTTTTGATAGTGAAGTTGAAATTGACTACTACCGTCACGGTGGTATCTTGCAAATGGTTCTTCGTTCGAAAATCGAAGAGTCTAAAGTATCAAACTAAATAATTGAAATGAATGATAAGAAAGCTAACATTTGTTAGCTTTCTTACTTTATGTACAGAGGGAAAGGGATGAAACCACTTGGTTTCATCCCTTTCCTTTTATTATGCAAAATTGGAGGAATGACAATGAATGAGTATAGAAGAATAATGTTGCCGCTGTTGCAAGAAAAGCTATTGCTAATTAGTGCGATTTGTAGCGGAATAGTAGCTGCCATTTTAAATTTATCCCGTCCGCTATTTATGGGGCTAATTGTAGATAACCTTATTCAGCGGGACTTAAAAGGTACGTATGTATATATTGCTTTGTTTGCGGGGAGCCGCTTTTTGATGTGGGTGAACAATCTGTTATTTGATTATGTAAGCTCAAAAGTAAGTCAGCGAATATTACGAGAGAAGCGTATAGATGTATTACGTCATTTTTTCTTATTACCGTTTGAAGAAAGTGAGAAGGTAAAACAAGGGGAGTTAGAAACATTAGTCGTTTCTGATATTCCGAATTGGGTAAGGTTATATGGATCTATATTAATAGAATACATCCACGCCATTGCACAATTTATTGGTACGTTCATAGCTCTACAACATATCGATGTACAGTTCATATGGTGGATAACCCCGTTTTTATTTTTAAGTGCAATTGTTCCAATGATTATGGGGGGAAAAGTAAGAAATATTGCAAGTATTGCTCAAAAAAATCAATCAAGTGTTGTAGAGATGATGTCACAGTTTGTAAAAGGTATACAAGATTTACGTAGTTTACAAAAAGAAAAATGGGCAATTCATTTGTTTAAAGGAGTGACGGCACAATCTTATAAAACAGAAGTAAAGAAGACGATGATACAACATTGTATTGGGATAGTTGGAACGGTAATAGAAACAGGAGCATATATAGTTGTTCTTATTGTAGGAGCAAAAAAAATAATAAAAGGGGATATGGAAGTCGGTTCGCTTGTGGCGGTATTAGCTACAATTGAGATGTTATTTTTCCCCGTTCGTTATGCGAGTGATTTATTGATGATGACACAAGTTGCTATTGCTTCGGCAAATCGAGTTTTTTGTTTTTTAAATATAGGAGCTGACGACAGAAATGTAGAAAGAGCGATGGGAATGAAATTAACAAACGTTTCATTTCAAGAGAACGGTGAAGAGAGATGTAGAATTAAAAATATACATTTGCAAATTAATCCTGGCGAACTCGTTATTATTGTGGGGGAAAGTGGGGCAGGAAAAACAACGCTTTTAAAATTAATAACGGGTTTGTATAAACCATCTAACGGTAGCATTGTTTATTATGGTAATGGGGCTCGTATGACTACAGTGTGGCAAGAACCTCGTTTCTTTCGGACGACAGTAAAAGAGAATATGTATTTCGGGGAAGGGGTCTTAGAAAAACAGTTAGAAAAAAATATTGAACTTGTAAATGCGAAGTCAATTATTAGGAGTTTATCTAAAGGGATTCAGACTGTACTATATAAAAGCGGCGAAGAGTTTTCGGGAGGAGAGAGAAAGCGTCTTGCGTTATTGCGAGCGATTGTATCAAATCCGAATCTCATTATTCTAGATGAACCGACTGCGGGATTAGATCTGAGCAATCAAGAAGTGGTTTGGAATATGCTTAGAGGGCTAGAGTGGAATGTAACGAGAATTGTGACGACACATGATGTCGAGAGGGCGATGATAGCGGATCGGATTGTTGTCATGAAGAATGGGGTTATTGTGGAATGTGGGGATCCTAGAGAATTATTAAATTGTAAGTCATTGTTTAAAGAGATGCTAATAAAAAGATAAGAGCTATATAGCGCTCTTATCTTTACTCGGCATTATTAAGTTGATACGTATAGGAATCAGGGTCATTAGTACTAAATTCTTTGACTAGAGTAAGTTGATTCGTATCTGGATTATATTTAAAGATTTTGATTGTACGTTCGCTACTTAGTGATGGATTATATTCTTGAATAGCAAATGTATTTTCAGCAATCTGTGTCATATTACTGGTTGAAACGTTTTCTACGGCATCATGATTTGTAGAAATTTTAACAACTCTTTCACCGTTGAAAAATAAAAGAACGATTACTAAAACAACTAAACATATTCGTATATAGCGAAGTTCTTTACTTATAGGATGTTCTCCCAAAAATAATCATCCTTTCTATAATTATTGTATAGTAGTGGTGGTGATAGTCATTGTGAAGAAACTAAGAATACCGAGGCCGGCTAAAAGGATAAATGAGATTAAAGCGATATAGAGACAAATACGTCCAACTTGCTTTTTTTCAGGATCTTTACTGAAGAGCGAGATGATCCAAGTGATAATCCCGATTGGGGAAAATATAAAACTAAGAATATATAATAGTATTTTTTCAAATAAATTCATAAAAATCCCCCTTTTTGAAAGTTCTACATGTGCAGTTTTCTTCGTATTAGCGCTGCCGTTATGTAGGAAAGTACAGAATAAACAGCACTATAAACAATCCAAGCGTCTAAGTTTTGTAAAGCTAGGTGTATATTAAATTTAGAGACGATAATGAAAAATATAAGTGGAACAGTAAAAGAAATAATAATTGCAGCCCATTTGAATTTGTATAGTAAGGTGCTAAAAAAAATACATAGTAATGGTAAAGTGAAAAAAACAAAAGTGAAAGGGTTGATAAGTAATTGTAAAATACATATCACCTCGTAAGTTTTGTATTTATTTCTAATTATATGATAAAAAGGGAAATATTTCATCTGGACTATAAATATTCTAACTATTTCGACTGTGAATATTTCCAAGCTTGTCCGTATAAGCTAAAATAAGGTATATAGTATGTAGTTAATTATGTTATAAGAAGATAAACACGTAAGGGTGATATAATATGTGGCGGAAGCTTACCATTATTGTAGTGTTACTTTGTTTAGCGGGATATGCAGCTTATGAACAGTTTGGTAAAGAGGATCAAGTAATGCAAGAAAAGCCTGCCAAAAGTGAAGCTGCTATGAAAGAGATTTTCGCAAGGAACGGTATTGAAATTGGAAAGAGCGCACCAGATTTTGAATTAGCAAAGATAGATGGAACGAATGTAAAGTTATCCGATTTAAAAGGAAAGAAAGTTATTTTAAACTTTTGGGCAACGTGGTGTGGACCTTGTCAGCAAGAAATGCCTGATATGGAGGCCTTTTATAAAGAACATAAAGAAAACGTAGAAATTTTAGCTATAAACTATACTCCTTCAGAAAAAGGAGGGGGAGAAGAAAAGGTAAGGAACTTCGCTAAAGAAAAAGGAATTACTTTTCCTATTTTATTGGACAAGAACATTGATGTGACAACAGCGTATAAAGTAATTACCATTCCAACTTCTTATTTTATTGATACAGAAGGTGTTATTCAAGATAAGTTTATTGGACCGATGACTCAAAAAGAGATGGAGAAAAGGATTGCTAAATTAAAATAACGGTGAAAAGGTAGAGGTGGAGAGTTGCCATTTCTGCCTTTTCTTTTTCAAGTAGTGATGGCTACATGGTATGATAAAAGAAATATAAACGTTTAGAGATAAAGGAGTGTATTTGGAGTGGGGAATATATCCTTACCGTTAGATTATGTTGTAATTGATTTTGAAACAACAGGATTTAACCCTTATAATGATAAAATTATTCAAGTAGCAGCAGTGAAATATCACAATCATGAACTAGTAGATCAGTTTGTTTCGTATGTGAATCCAGAGCGTTCAATTCCGGACCGAATAACAAGTTTAACAGGTATTACAAATTATCGTGTTTCAGATGCACCGACGATTGAAGAAGTATTACCTTTATTTTTAGCATTTTTACATACAAATGTTATTGTCGCTCATAATGCATCTTTTGATATGCGTTTTTTAAAAAGTAATGTAAATATGCTTGGACTACCTGAGCCTAAAAATAACGTTATTGATACTGTGTTTTTAGCGGAAAAATATATGAAGCATGCGCCTAATCATAAACTTGAAACGTTAAAACGAATGCTTGGAATTCGCTTAAGTTCTCATAATGCATTTGACGACTGTATTACGTGTGCGGCTGTTTATCAAAAATGTGCAGCTGTTGAAGAAGAAGGAAAAAGAAAAGCGAATAAGGAAGTACTTGATGAAACAGCGGTATTTGAAGCGGTAAAAGAAATGCTTGTACGAAATAAACGTGATATTGATTGGATTCGTTGTATGAATGTTGGGAGTTATTTAGATATAAAAGCTTTTTACCCAATTATAAGGTTAAAGGTCAAAGGGCGAAAGAAATATGTGTTAACAGAAAAAATGGAAGACGATGTAAGAGAAATTTGTACGAGCTTAACATACGAGGCAGCATTGAAAAGTGAGATTGGCAACACGAGAATTATGATTGACAGTGTAGAGGACATTTTGAAGCTAGAGAGTTACATTGTAGAAGAATACGATTCTGTATTACGAGCGCTGGATGAATATAGAGCAAATAAAGTAAATGCGGATGAAGAAATTAAAAAATATTTAAATATGATGGTGTAAAAAATCCCATGTGCAATATATGCGCATGGGATTTTTTATCAAAACATAAAATTTTCTTGCAAATCTGATTAAAGAGTTTTTCATTTGCTCATACTATGTAATAAGAAAGCGTTGAAGAAAGGGTGAGCAACATGAGAAGAAGTCGCCGTAGATCGTTTGAAGAACTTGTAAATGAAAATAAACAACAATTATTAAGCGATCGTGATGCAATGGATCGAATTGAAAAACGAATTGAAAAACGTTATGAAATGAAACTTTTTAAGCAGGCTGAATAATTCTTAACACTAGTACGATACTAGTGTTAAGGAGGCGATAGTAATGGGTAATCCGAAAAAAAATTCAAAAGACTTTGCACCAAATCAAATTGGAACACAATCGAAAAAAGCTGGTGGCAATAAAGGGAAGCAAATGCAAGACCAAACTGGCAAACAACCAATTGTTGATAACGGTTAAAAAAAGGAGAATGTCATCATTCTCCTTTTTGTGCGTTTGGATAATATTGTAAAAATATTTAAAAAGCTGACTTTCGTCAGCCTTTTTTCGTAATTGTAAAGTTTTCAACGAGTAAACGCCAATTTTGTGGGAATGGTAGACCAATCTTCCAATAGCTAATACCGCCAATGCCTTGTTCTTTCATTAAATTGAATTTACTTTGAATAGACCTCGAATCTTCAAACCAAACCTCGTGTTGTACGCCGTTTTCATCAAAGTAATTAAAATGTGGAGCTTGGGCTGTGAAATCATAGCGGATAGGAACATTGTATTTACGAGCAAGTGCAACAGCTGCGACAGAGCTAACTGCTTTTGCGGGTGGATTCCCTTGTTTGAACGGAAGTTTCCAATCAAATCCATATAAATTTTGCCCCATCATAATTTTTTGTGGAGGCATTTGAGATTTTGCATATTGAAGTACTTCTTTCACAGGACCAATAGGGGAAATCGCCATTGGTGGGCCACCTTGCCAACCCCAGTCGTATGTCATAATGACGACGAAATCAACAATTTGTCCTTGTGCTTTATAATCGTGAGCCTCAAAAAATTTCCCTTTTTGATTGGAACTTGTTTTCGGTACAAGCGTTGTACTTAATGTGTACCCGCTAGGTAAGCGTGTTTTCACATTTCGTAAAAAACGATTATAGGCTTCGCGATCTTCAGGTGCCACACTCTCGAAATCGAAATGAATGTCTCGCATGCCATATTTTTCAGCTGTTTGCAAAATGTTAGTAATAAACTTGTTTTGAATTGTTGCATCGCGTAAAATAACCGAGGTCAGATCGGCACTGAAATTTCCATTTTCGATATTTGTAATAACGAGCATAGGGATGGTTTTACCTTGCGTTGCAATATTAGCGATTTTCGCTGTTTCGGTTGGTTCTTTTAATGTACCGTCTCTTTTTGCTTCAAAACTAAAGTAGGCTAAATATGTTAAAAATGGGTTGATAGCACGTGTAGCAGTTACTAAACTTTCTTTTATCGGTATTGTTGAAGGTTGTAAATAAGCAATGGATTCTACTGCTCGTTTTGTTCCTTTCGGTATATATAATTGCTGTCCGACATGGAGAATAGATTTTAATGAAAGGTTATTAACTTTAGCTAAACTGGCGAGAGGAACGTTATACGTTTGAGAAATTCGATAAAGGCTGTCGCCAGGCTGTACATAATAATTATTGCCTTTCGTATTAACGATAAGTGCCTGACCAACAACGAGTGTTTCGGCTGGATTTAGTCCATTGTCTTTTACAATCTCTTCAGGTGTAGATCCATATTTTGAGGCTAAACTATATACGCTATCACCGCTACGAACAGTTACAATTTGAATCATGTGCTTGCCCCTTTCGGTAAAAGATTCACTGTTTTTATTTTATTTTTGATTCCACTGTATTATGATTAAATGTATGCAAGGGAACAGAAGTGAAAGAAGGCGAATAGAAATGTTTGTAGCAGAACATGAAGTTGAAATCCGTTATGCGGAAACAGATCAAATGGGTGTTGTTTACCATTCAAACTATTTAGTGTGGCTTGAACTAGGGCGCACGAAACTTATACAAGATTTAGGATTTTCATATGTTGAAATGGAGAAAGAGGGAATTATTTCTCCTGTGTTAGACTTACAAATTTCATATCGTAAAGCGATGCGTTATGGAGAAAAAGCTATTGTGAAAACGTGGGTTGATACTGTGAGCCCGCTCCGCGTTGTATATGGATATGAAATTTATAATGGTGATGGCGAACTTTGTATTACTGCAAGCACGACGAATATTTGTGCGAAAAAAGAAGGGTTCCGCCCTGTATCATTTAAAAAATTATATCCTGAGTGGTATGCGAAATATGAGGAAATTAAAAAGAAATAAAGTGAAACTTTAATCAGTGGGGGTCTTACTACCCGTAAATAGCAGGATAAAAAAGCGTGGCAGAAGCCACGCTTTTTTATTTTTCATAATTAAATTGAGGGAAATCATCACCGTCGTTAAGTGTAACAGATAAATTATGTCCATCGAAGAACCACTCATCATCGCCTTCAATAAAGAAGTTAATACCTTCTTCTTGAGTTTGAACAGCAGGGTGCGCAGGGTCATCTTTACGAATACCTAAAGAAAGTCCTTTTTGCACAGTACTGCAACCGCCGTATTGTACGAAAAGGCGTATTGTTTCACCCGATTGTAAGTTTAATTCGTTTTTATACCATTGTGCTGCTTCTTTTGTTACGGAAAGATTCATGTATAGTTCCTCCAAATTATGTTGCTTTTTCTTTTAGTATAAAAAATAACGCAAAAAGACGCTATTAATATGCTTCACGTTTTCTTTTTGCGTTATGTGGGTTAAGATCTTATTTTTGCTTTTTTGAAAAGTTTGCTTTTGGTTCAGTTTTATTTATAATTCGTCCGATATTTGCACGGTGTTTATAAATAACCATACCTGCTAATAAACACATCGCAATAATGAAGATTTTATCCCCGCTAACAATGGATGCAATAACAGCAACGACAGCTGTTATCATAGAAGAAAGTGATACGTATCTTGTTGTAAATAAAAGGCTGAAAAAGACAACAGCTAATATTGCAAAAACAACTGGTGAATAGCATAATAGCACCCCAGCAGAAGTTGCAACTGCTTTCCCCCCGCGGAATTTTGCGAAGATCGGATAGACATGTCCAAGAACAGCGGCTAATCCAAACCATAGTGGGTGAATATCTGACCCGAAAATAATCGGTAGACCTGTTGCTAATGTACCTTTTAAAATGTCAGCAATTGTTACGATAAAACCTGCTTTTTTCCCTAATGTACGGAATGTATTTGTTCCGCCTAGATTACCGCTTCCATGCTCACGAATGTCGATTCCATAACCAATTTTTCCAACGACTAATGCAAATGGAATCGAACCGAGTAGATAGGCAACGATAAATAAAAGATATGTAATAACCATGAGTTCAGTCTCCTTTATACAAATGTGTTGATAAAGGGTAAAAAGAGTTTTTCCCATTTATTGTACCATACATTTGTAAAGAGCACATTTCTTTTTTATAAATGAAAAAGTCATTAATTTTTAAAAAAACTTTCACAGGAATGTTACATTTTTCACAGGAACAGAAGAACTATATGTTGTATGATTTTAATCAAAAGACAACAACATGTTGGTGGAGGGTTATGAATGTTGAAACAAAATGTACGTGGAGAAGAATTAATGAAAGTATTTGAGACAATTATCCACGGTAATGAACAAGATTTAATGCAGGAAAATGCAAATGTAGATGGTCGATCTCCAATGGGAGTAATGGGAACGTTCGCATCTGAGAGCGCAAAGTATTATGCAGTAGAAAAATTATTATCAGATCAAGTGAAAAAAGCGATAGATCAAAATATATTATATCCACATGATTTAGATTTTTATGCAACAGGAACGACGACTTGTTCGCAAATTCCGTTAGCGCAAATGCTAGCTAACGGTTTTCATACTGGCCATGGACATATGAGACAACCGCAAGACATTAAAAGTGCGTTGGCGCTTTCTTCAATTATTTTTCAGGCGAATCAAAATATGCAGCACGGTGGTCAATCGTTTGCACTCTTTGATATTGATTTAGCTCCATATGTGAGAAAAACAGTAAAGAGACATAAAAAACGACTACAGTCATATCCACTTACGAAAGAACAAATAGAGGAATTTGCATGGAAAGAGACAGAAAATGATACGTATCAGGCGTGTGAGGCTTTCGTTCATAATTCAAATAGTATGCATAGTAGGGGCGGGGGACAAGTACCATTTATTTCTATTAACTACGGAACAGACACATCGAAAGAGGGAAGACTTTTAATTAAGCAAGTTTTAAAAGCGACGCAAGCTGGACTTGGTAAAGGGGAAACACCGATTTTTCCTATTCAAATTTTCAAAATGAAAAAAGGCGTGAACTTTGAAGAGTGTGATCCGAACTATGATTTATTTGAATTAGCGTTAGAAACGACCGCTGAGCGATTATTCCCTAACTTTTCGTTTTTAGATGCTCCGTTTAATGCTGTGCATTATGACGGTCGACCTGAAAGTGAAGTATGTTATATGGGGTGCCGTACTCGTGTTATGTCTAATATGCATGGGGAAGAAACAGCAATTGGAAGAGGGAATTTATCGTTTACTTCTATTAATTTAGTGAAATTAGCGCTAATTAGTGGTTCAAAAGAAGCGTTTTTTGAAGCGCTAAGTTATTATTTAGATTTAGGCGTTAAGCAATTATTAGAGAGATTTGCTTATCAATGTACAAAGAGAGCAAGGGATTTTCAGTTCTTATATTCACAAGGTGTATGGCGCGGTGGAGAGACGTTACAACCTGAAGATGCTGTGGCACCGATTTTAAAACAAGGGACGTTAAGTCTTGGTTTTATCGGTCTTGCAGAATGTTTAGTAGCGTTAACTGGAAAGCATCATGGAGAAAATGAAGAATCGTGGAAGCTTGGATATGAAATTATTTCCTTTATGAGAGAGAGAATGGATAAGGCGATGGAAGAACATCAACTCAATTTCTCTGTAATTGCAACGCCAGCAGAAGGGTTATCAGGAAAGTTTGTGAAAAAAGATAGAGAAGAATTTGGTGAGATTAGCGGTATAACGAACCATAATTACTATACGAATTCATTCCATATTCCAGTTTATTATAACATTCAAGCGATAAATAAAATTCGTTTAGAAGGACCTTTCCATGCCCTATGTAACGGGGGACATATTACGTATATTGAACTAGACGGAGCAGCTATGCATAACAAAAAGGCATTAAAGCAAATTGTGCAAGCGATGGCAGAGAATGGCGTTGGGTACGGTTCAATAAATCATCCTGTTGATCGTTGTAAGTGCTGTAGTTATCACGGAGTTATTGGGAATGAATGTCCAAGCTGTGGAAATGAAGATGAGGCTAATATAGAAAGAATTCGCCGTATAACGGGCTATCTTGTAGGAGATATGTCGAAGTGGAATAGTGCGAAACGTAGTGAAGAGATGGATCGGGTGAAGCATAAATGAAAGTTATGAATATCATTCATGATAGTGTAGTAGATGGAGAAGGGTTGCGGACAGTCGTGTTTTTTGCGGGCTGTCCGCATCGTTGTTTCGGATGCCATAACCCGAAATCTTGGAATGTTTGCAATGGAACTGAAATGACGGTAGAAGAAATTGTGAAAGAGATTGAAAGTAATTCATTAACAGATGTAACATTTTCAGGTGGAGATCCATTCTTCCAAGCTGCTGAAGTGAAAAAAGTAGCAAAAGCTGTGCAAGATTTGAAAAAAAATCTATGGATGTATACAGGTTATACGTTAGAAGAGATACAGAGTTCTCGAAATAATGATATGATAGAGTTGTTACAGTATGGGGATGTTTTAGTCGATGGAAGATTTGAAATCGAGAAAAAAGATTTAACACTTCCATTTCGCGGAAGCTCCAATCAACGTATTATTCGATTGAAAGAGTAAAAAGGCGGGATAGATTATATGAATAAAACAGTATTACTTGTTGAAGATGAAAGAAGATTACGTGAAATTGTTAGTGATTATTTTCGTAATGAAGGCTTTGAAGTAATCGAAGCGGAAGATGGAAAAAAAGCGCTAGAATTATTTGCTGAACATACAATTGATTTAATCATGTTAGATATTATGTTACCAGAAATAGATGGTTGGTCTGTTTGTAGACGAATTAGAAAAGAGTCAGCGGTACCAATTATTATGCTGACAGCACGTTCTGATGAGGATGATACATTACTAGGCTTTGAACTAGGGGCAGATGAGTATGTAACAAAACCTTTTAGTCCGAAAGTGTTAGTAGCTCGTGCAAAGACGTTATTGAAACGTGCGGATGGAGCAGTAGGAGTATCAGAAGAAAATACTATGTCTTTAGCTGGAATAGAAGTGAATCGACTATCTAGAACAGTTTTAGTAGATGGTGAAGAAATTATATTGACACATAAGGAGTTTGAACTTCTTGTTTATTTAATGGAGAACAAAGGAATTGTGTTGTCACGTCAACATTTATTAGATCAGTTATGGGGATATGATTACTACGGTGATGACCGAACGGTTGATACACATATTAAAAAACTGCGAAATAAGCTAGGAGATAAGGCGAAGCATATCGGCACTGTTATTCGAGTAGGTTACAAATTCGAAGAATAACCTTTAAGCTACTATGCATCCCGGCTTTGGGATATAGCAAATTTACACTCTCCTTTGTAGGTGGAATGTACAAAAAATACGTTTCTTGTCTACAATGGTAGATAGGAGTATTTTTTTAATTGGATTTCACGATGAGTTCACAAGAAGGACACAAAATGTGACTATACTGAAAGTACGAATTCACCAGGGAGGGGAAATAAAACATGGGATATTACGACGGACCGAATTTGAATGAAGAGCATAGTGAAACGAGAGAAGTGAAAAAATCAGGTAGTAAAAAAGGATATTTTTTCACAGGTTTAGTTGGAGCTGTAGTCGGGGCGGTTTCGATTAGTTTTGCAGCACCGTACATGCCAGGGGTGCAAAATAATGATGCAGCTGTTTCGTCATTCAATTCTAATAAACAAGTAGAAGGAACTGTAGTTCCAGTTGTAAATAAAGCGAAAAATGAAACTGATTTACCGGGAATGATCGAAGGCGCGAAGGATGTTGTTGTAGGTGTGATTAATATGCAACAAAGTGTTGATCCATTTGCGATGCAACCGACAGGTCAAGAACAAACAGCTGGTACAGGCTCAGGTGTTATTTATAAAAAAGCAGGAAATAAAGCATATATCGTAACAAATAACCACGTAGTAGATGGTGCAAATAAACTTGCCGTTAAACTAAGCGATGGAAAGCAAGTCGATGCAAAATTAGTTGGTAAGGACCCTTGGTTGGACTTAGCTGTTGTAGAGATTGATGGATCTAATGTGAATAAAGTTGCAAGTTTAGGTGATTCCAGTAAAATCCGTGCGGGTGAAAAAGCAATTGCAATCGGTAATCCATTAGGATTTGATGGAAGTGTAACGGAGGGTATCATCAGTAGTAAAGAGCGTGAAATTCCAGTTGATATTGATGGTGATAAACGTCCTGATTGGCAAGCACAAGTTATTCAAACAGATGCAGCGATTAACCCTGGTAACAGTGGTGGTGCACTATTTAACCAAAACGGTGAGGTAATCGGTATTAACTCAAGTAAAATAGCTCAGCAATCAGTAGAGGGTATTGGTTTTGCAATTCCAATTAACATTGCAAAACCAGTTATTGAATCACTTGAAAAAGATGGAGTGGTGAAACGTCCAGCACTAGGAGTCGGTGTCGTTTCATTAGAAGATGTGCAAGCTTATGCAGTAAATCAATTAAAAGTGCCAAAAGAAGTAACAAATGGAGTTGTATTAGGTAAAATTTATCCAATATCACCAGCGGAAAAAGCTGGTTTAGAGCAATATGATATAGTAGTAGCGTTAGATGATCAAAAAGTAGAAAATTCACTTCAATTCCGTAAATATTTATATGAAAAGAAAAAAGTAGGCGAGAAAGTAGAAGTTACATTCTATCGCAATGGTCAAAAAATGACGAAATCAGCTACGTTAGCAGATAATTCAGCTACTAAGAATCAATAATCGGAATAAAAGAAAGTCTCTTTCATGTTGAAAGAGACTTTCTTTATCGGATATACTAAAGGAATAGGAGGGATTAATTATGGCAATTGAAAACCCAACTCGTACGGAAATTGGTGAAGTATTAAAGAAAAGTAAAACGATTGCAGTTGTTGGATTATCAGATAAGCCAGAACGCACATCGTATATGGTTTCAAAAGCAATGCAAGATGCTGGGTACCGCATTATTCCAGTAAATCCAACAGTAGATGAAGTACTCGGAGAAAAGGCGGTTTCTTCACTGACGGATATTAAAGAACATGTTGATATTGTAAATGTGTTTCGTCGCTCAGAATTTTTAAAGGATGTTGCGGAAGAGTTTGTAGAGATTGATGCAGATGTTTTCTGGGCACAATTAGGAGTACAAGATGAAGATACATATAAACTTTTACAAGAAAAAGGCTACACAGTAATAATGGATCGTTGCATTAAAGTAGAGCATGTAATGACAAAATAGTATAGATTTTAAAGATAGAAAGATTGATTCAGCCCTCGCTTTTTACATAAGTAGGGCGGATGAACGAGGTGTTCATCATGAGATTTTTTAAAGGCTGTTTTTGGGGATTATTACTTGTTATCCCATTTTGGATATTGATCATTTGGATCATGATAAAGGTTTGGAATGTATAATGTTGGAATACATATCCATTTCTCGTTGACAAACGATTATTTTTCTGAAATAGTAGCCTAGAGGAATCCTTGTGAAAAAAACAAGGATTTTTCTATTGAAAATAGTATATAAAAGAGATAAGATAACTTGCCAAAACTATAGTCGAGGCGTTATTCTATAATAGAAACATATGTTCTGATTTGATTAGGAAAGGGGCAAGGAGTTTGGCGAAGCATCAGTTCCAATATAATGAAGATGCAATTCAAGTGTTAGAAGGACTTGAAGCCGTTCGAAAACGCCCGGGTATGTATATCGGGAGTACGGATAGCCGTGGATTGCATCATTTAGTATATGAAATAGTAGATAACTCCGTTGATGAAGCATTAGCGGGATTTGGCGACGAAATTTCTGTCGTAATACATAAAGATAATAGTATTAGCGTAATTGATAAAGGGCGAGGAATGCCTACGGGAATGCATAAGCTTGGAAAGCCGACACCTGAAGTTATTTTAACTGTACTTCATGCTGGTGGTAAGTTTGGCCAAGGAGGCTATAAAACGAGTGGTGGTTTACACGGTGTTGGGGCATCAGTTGTAAACGCCTTATCAGAATGGCTAGTAGTAACGATTAAGCGAGATGGTAGCATTTATGAACAACGCTTTGAAAATGGTGGTACTCCTGCAACGACGTTAGAGAAAATCGGGAAAACGAAAGAGTCTGGTACAACGATGCACTTCAAACCAGATACAACTATTTTCAGCACAACAAATTATAATTATGAAACATTATGTGAGAGATTACGTGAATCTGCATTCTTATTAAAAGGAATGAAAATCTCGATAAAAGATGAACGTAATGATTTAGAAGATGTGTTTCATTATGAAACAGGAATTGAGGCTTTCGTTTCATACTTAAACGAAGAGAAAGATTCGATTCATCCAGTTGTATATTTCTCGGGTGAGCAAAATGGAATTGAAGCAGAGTTAGCGTTTCAGTTTAATGATGGTTACTCAGAAAACATTCTTTCGTTTGTAAATAATGTACGTACAAAAGACGGTGGTACACACGAAGCTGGATTTAAAACAGCAATGACACGTGTGTTCAATGAGTATGCTCGTAAAGTTTCTTTATTAAAAGAAAAAGACAAAAATTTAGAGGGTACAGATATTCGAGAAGGATTAGCTTCGATTGTTTCTGTACGTGTACCAGAAGACGTACTCCAGTTTGAAGGGCAAACGAAAGGGAAACTAGGTACAAGTGAAGCTCGTTCTTCAATTGATGCAATTGTATCTGAGCATTTAGCTTACTTTTTAGAAGAAAACCCGGATGTAGCTACACTTCTTGTGAGAAAGGCAATTAAAGCAGCACAAGCACGTGAGGCTGCTCGTAAAGCGAGAGAAGAAGCGCGTACTGGTAAGAAGAAGAAAAAATCAGAAGGTACTTTAAGCGGGAAGTTAACACCTGCACAATCACGTAATCCTCAGAAAAACGAATTGTATTTAGTAGAGGGTGACTCGGCTGGTGGTTCAGCAAAGCAAGGGCGAGATCGTCGTTTCCAAGCGGTACTACCATTACGTGGTAAAGTAATTAACACGGAAAAAGCAAAGCTTGCTGATATTTTTAAGAACGAAGAGATCAATACGATTATTTACGCAATTGGCGGCGGCGTAGGGAATGAGTTCGCTGTTGAAGATATTAACTACGATAAAGTTGTTATTATGACCGATGCAGATACGGATGGAGCACATATTCAAGTGTTACTACTGACGTTCTTCTACCGTTATATGAAACCACTTATTGAAGCTGGTAAAGTATTTATCGCACTTCCACCTTTATATAAAGTAAGTAAAGGAAAAGGGAAAAGTGAAGTAATTGAATATGCATGGTCTGATGAAGAATTAGGTGATGTAACGAAAAAGGTCGGTAAAGGCTACATGTTGCAGCGCTATAAAGGACTTGGCGAAATGAATGCCGATCAATTATGGGAAACAACGATGAACCCTGAAACACGTACGTTAATCCGTGTGAAAATTGACGATGCATCAAGAGCTGAGCGCCGAGTTACGACGTTGATGGGGGATAAAGTAGAACCTCGCCGTAAATGGATTGAGCGTAATGTACAATTTGGTATGCAAGAAGAAGGAAATATTTTAGAAAATGAAATGATTATGGAGACGGAGGTGGAATAACATGCAGGCAGAGAAGTTTCATGACCTCCCGCTTGAAGACGTGTTAGGTGACCGCTTTGCACGTTATAGTAAATATATTATTCAAGACCGCGCGCTTCCAGATGCGCGTGACGGTTTAAAACCGGTACAAAGACGCATTTTATATTCTATGTATGTAGAAGGAAACGTACATGATAAAGCGTTTCGTAAATCAGCTAAAACAGTAGGTAATGTTATCGGTAATTATCATCCACATGGTGATTCCTCTGTATATGAGGCGATGGTCCGTTTAAGTCAAACTTGGAAAGTACGTAATGTTTTAGTTGAAATGCACGGAAATAACGGTAGTGTTGATGGGGATCCAGCAGCGGCAATGCGTTATACGGAAGCACGTTTATCACCAATCGCATCTGAGTTATTACGTGATCTTGATAAAGAAACAGTAGAATTCGTGTCAAACTTTGATGATACGAGTGAAGAACCTATTGTATTACCGGCAATGTTCCCGAACTTATTAGTGAACGGATCTACAGGGATTTCCGCTGGTTATGCAACAGAAATTCCACCTCATCATCTTGGAGAAGTAATTGATGCTACAATGATGCGTATCGATCAACCGAATAGTTCTGTGGATGACTTGTTAACAGTTATTAAAGGACCAGATTTCCCTACAGGTGGTATTATACAAGGGATAGATGGCATTAAAAAAGCGTATGAAACAGGTAAAGGTAAAATTATTATTCGCGGAAAAGCAGAGGTTGAAACGATTCGTGGCGGGAAGCAACAAATCGTTATTACAGAAATTCCGTACGAAGTAAATAAAGCGAATCTTGTTAAGAAAATGGATGAATTACGTATAGATAAAAAGCTAGATGGAATTGCTGAAGTACGTGATGAGACAGATCGTACAGGTCTTCGTATCGTTGTAGAATTAAAAAAAGAAGCGAATGCTGAAGGTATTTTAAATTATTTATATAAAAATACAGATTTACAAATTCCATACAACTTTAATATGGTAGCGATAAATAATCGTCGTCCGACACTTATGACATTACCTAAGATTTTGGATGCATATATTGGACATCAGAAAGAAGTTGTTACAAGACGCTCACAATATGAATTAAGAAAAGCAGAAAATCGTCAGCATATTGTAGAAGGTTTAAAGAAAGCATTATCAATTTTAGATGAAGTGATTGAAACGATCCGTGGGTCTAAAGATAAGCGTAATGCGAAAGATAATTTAAGTGCGAAATTTGGATTTACAGAGGCGCAGTCAGAAGCAATTGTTTCACTGCAATTATATCGTTTAACGAATACAGATATTACAGCGCTAGAGCAAGAAGCAGCGGAACTTAGTAAGAAAATTATAGAGTTACAGTCAATTTTACAAAGTGAAAAAAGACTTTTTCAAGTTATTAAAACAGATTTGAAGAGAGTAAAGAAAACATATAGTGATAATCGCCGTGCGATAATCGAAGAGGAAATTGAAGAAATTAAAATCGATGTGGAAGTTATGATTCCGCAAGAAGATGTCATCGTTACTGTAACGAAAGAAGGCTATGTGAAACGAACAGGTTGGCGTTCGCATAATGCATCGAACGGGAAATACTTCGGTATGAAAGAGGGTGACATCTTACTTGAGCGTTTCGATACAAACACGACAGAAACCGTTCTTTTATTTACGAACAAAGGAAATTATATTTATCTTCCTGTGTATGAAATGCCAGAAATTCGTTGGAAAGATTTAGGTCAACACGTTGCGAATCTTGTTTCACTCGAGCGAGATGAATCGTTAATTTGGGCAACAGTCGTACCGAATTTTGAAGAAGAAAAACGATTTATCGTATTTGTTACACGAAACGGTATGATTAAGAAAACAGAATTAAACCAATATAAAGTGCAGCGTTATTCACGGGCATTCGTTGCTGTAAACTTGAAAAAAGATGATGAAGTTGTTGATATATTTGCGACAGATGGGACAAGTGATATTGTTCTTGCAACACATGGTGCATATGCACTTGTATTCAATGAAGAAGAAGTAAGTCCAGTTGGTGTCAGAGCAGCTGGTGTGAAAGCAATTAATTTAAAAGAAGATGACTATGTTGCTTCTGGTAAACCGTTAAATGGTGAAAAAGATCAACTTATTCTCGTTACGCAGCGAGGTGCTGTGAAACGTATAAAGGCATCGGAAATTGAGAAATCAACGAGGGCGAAGCGAGGCCTTGTAATTTTTAAAGAGTTAAAACGTAATCCGTACCGCATTGTCGGTATTGAAATTGTTCGAGATGATGAATTAGTTTACATGAAGACAGAGAAACACATTGTAGAAGAAATTGATCCGAAAGCGTTTCGAAATAAAGACCGGTATAGTAATGGTAGTTTAGTACTAGATGTTAATGATACTGGTGAAGTAATTGAAACGTGGACAAAAAAACGAACAGAGTAAATGTGAAAAAACCTTGCTAGTGTATAACTAGCAAGGTTTTTAGTTATGAAAAGGTATGTATGAGCAAAACGTTATGTATATAAAAATAATCTTGTTATAATAATGAGATGAAATCGTTCTCATAAAGTGAAACTTTAATCAGTGGGGATTTTCTTTATCCCCACTGATTATTAGTTGAACCAATCGGGCTTTTACGAGCAGTTGATTCCTCACCTAATTTCTTTGCTTTCGCTGAATTTTGAGGTAGGAATCTTACTGCCCGTTAAAGCGGGATAAATGGAGGGGCAATATGAAAAAAATAGGTGTAGGGATTGTAGGATTTGGATTTTCTAGTACAACATTTCACATCCCGTTATTACAAACGATAGAAGAATACGATATTCGTGCTATTTTATCATCAAAAGAAGAAGTAGTGAAACAAGCATTACCAAATGCTGAAGTTGTTGGTACAATTGATGAATTAGTAAACCGAGCTGATATTGACTTAGTGGTTATTACTTCGCCGAATACAACCCATTTTCCATATGTAAAAGAAGCAATTGTACACGGCAAGCATGTTGTTGTGGAAAAACCATTCGTTGTTTCAATTGAAGAAGGAGAAGAACTTATTTCATTAGCGAACCGACATAATGTCGTTTTAAGTGTGTATCATAATCGCCGTTTGGATAATGATTTCTTAACGATAAAGAAATTATTACAAGAAAAAAGAATAGGGAATGTATACGCATATGAAGCGCATTTCGATCGTTTCCGCCCACATGTACGCGATCGCTGGAGAGAAAAGAACTTACCAGGATCAGGTATATTATATGATTTAGGATCGCATTTAATTGACCAAGCATTATCATTATTTGGGAAACCAGATGCGATAAGCGCAGATGTAATAAAGCAACGACCAGGTGCAGAAGTTGATGATTACTTCCATGTTGTACTTCACTATGGAGTGAAGCGCGTTATTTTACATAGTAGCAGTTACGTAAAGCAAGCTGGACCACATTTTACACTGCATGGAGATAAAGGTTCTATCGTGAAGTATGGTATGGATTCACAGGAAGAACAATTAAAGACTGGAATGAAGCCAGGGGATAATGGTTATGGAGCAGACTCTGAAGAGAATTTTGCTACTTTAGAAACAGAAGAAAGCTTAGAGCGTATTCCAACAGAAGTCGGCTGCTATAACATGTATTATAAAGGTGTAAGAGATAGTATTGTAAATGGTGAGAAACCACCTGTAACAGCAGAAGAAGGGTTGGAAGTTATTAGGATTATTCAATTGGCAATTGAAAGTAGTGAAACTGGTAGAGTCATTTTGGTAAAATAAAAAAGACACGATTATGTGTCTTTTTTATTTTTGCGGAACGGAAAGTCCATAAAAAAACATCGTAACTATATCTTGTATATGTTTTTCTCGATCTCCTTCAAGAAGCTGTGCCCCGAAATCATCACCTAATTTAGTGAACATTTGAATGTACAGTAACATCATTTCTTTTGAAAGATGAGGATTAATTTCATTTTTGCGTTGTGCTTGTTCTAATATTTCTAAATACCAAGGCAGAATTTTTTCGTGTTGATAACTATAAATAAATTTTCGGAGCTCTTCGTCTTTTTGCATCATTTGTAGTAGCATATCAGGCTGAAATAACCCGCCCGTATTCATTTTTCTTACAATCATTTTTTGCATCATATCATGAAACGGTAATTTTTCTTCCGCAAGCTCTTTATAATATTGAAATTCAGATATTATAAATTCTTGTATAAGCTCCCTAAATAATGCATCTTTACTTCCAAAATGATTATAAATTGTAACTTGAGAAACGTTTGCTTTTTTTGCAATATGTTCTATTTTTACTTCATTAAATCCGCGTTCTGAAAATAATGTAAAGGCCGCATCTTTAATGGCACGTTTTTTCTTTTCTTTCACTTTTTCAAAGCCGTTCAATACAATCACCTCATTTAAAATATACAAGAAAAAATAATTGAAAACAATAATTTTGAAATATGGACATATAAATATTTCAAAAAGTTGTTGCGAATATGAAAGATGAGGAGTACAATAATTTTGAAATATCACATGTTAAATATTTCAAAAAATGAGGTGGATTTATGATTTCAGTTCAAAATGTTACAAAACAGTTTTCAAATGGAAAAGGCTTGTTTGATATTACATTTGAAGTGAAAGAAGGGGGAATTTTTGGCTACTTAGGACCAAATGGTGCTGGGAAATCAACAACGATTCGTAATTTAATGGGATTTATAAAACCGACGGCTGGTAAAGCGACAATTTTCGGATTAGATTGTTGGGAAGATGCTGCGAAAATTCAAAGAGAAGTTGGCTATTTACCAGGAGAAATTTCTTTTATTGAAGGAATGAATGGATTAGAATTTTTAAATTTGATGCAAGGAATGCGTGGGTTAAAGGAAACGAAGAGACGTGATGACTTGATAGAGCGTCTGCAATTCGATGTGAAAACACCAATTCGAAAAATGTCTAAAGGAATGAAACAAAAAGTAGGTATAGTTGCGGCATTTATGCATGATCCAGAAGTGCTAATTTTAGATGAACCGACATCAGGACTCGATCCACTTATGCAGCAAATATTTATAGATTTAATATTAGAAGAAAAGCAAAGAGGGAAAACGATTCTTATGTCATCGCATATTTTCACTGAAATTGAGAGAACTTGTGACAGAGTAGCGATTATTAAAGATGGTTGCCTTGTAACAGTTGAAAATATTCATGATTTACAAGAAATGAGACGACAGGTGATAGATGTAACAGTATCAGCGCAAGAAGAAATTGAGTCACTTACACAATCAAATTTACAATTCGAGGCTGTGAAAGGGAAAACAGCATCAATTATTGTGCAAGGAAACTATCAAACTGTTTTACAAATACTTTCAAAATATAATGTAACTGCACTTCAAACAAGAGCAATGGATTTAGAACATTTATTTATGCATTATTACGATAAGAAAGAAGGGATAAAGCATGAATAAACAATTATTTTTAGCTAGTTTGAAAGAAACACAAAAAAGTATTTTGAGTTATGCGACTGGTGCAGCTCTTTATTTATGGCTATTAATTTGGATATTCCCATCGATGGTATCAGCGAAAGGGTTAAATGAATTAATAAGTGCCATGCCTGATAGTGTAAAAAAAATCGTTGGAATGGAAAGCCCAATTCAAAATGTAATGGATTTTTTAGCTGGTGAATATTATAGCCTGTTGTTCATTATCATTTTAACAATTTTTTGCGTCACGGTTGCAACGCATTTAATTGCTCGTCATGTAGATAAAGGGGCGATGGCATATTTATTAGCAACACCTGTATCCAGGGTGCAAATTGTAATTACACAAGCTACTGTTCTCATATTGGGGCTATTAATAATTGTAATTGTTACTTATGTAGCTGGTATATTAGGTGCAGATTGGTTTTTAAAAGATAATAACTTAAATAAAGAATTATTTTTGAAAATAAATGTAGTTGGAGGGCTTATATTTTTAGTAGTTAGTGCCTATTCATTTTTCTTTTCTTGTATATGTAATGATGAAAGAAAGGCACTTAGCTACTCAGCCAGTTTAACAATCTTATTTTTCGTATTAGATATGGTAGGGAAATTAAGTGATAAGTTAGAATGGATGAGAAATATATCTTTATTTACATTGTTTCGTCCGAAAGAAATTGCTGAAGGAACATATAATATATGGCCAGTAAGTATAGGCTTAACTGCTGGAGCGCTTAGTATTTTCATAGTAGCAATTGTAGTGTTTAGGAAGAGGGATTTACCGTTGTAAATTAGAAAGTCCACTGAGAAAGTGGGCTTTTTTCGTTTTTGTAGGAAAGAGATTTCTAAAATATACATTATTTATTAAGGATAATCTACAGTCTATTTATTGGGAAGTATCATTAACACTATTAAATTAGTGTATATGTAACGATAAAAAACGATGTTAAAAAACTATATGGAATTTTTATGAATATTACTGTAAGAAAATAATTTTTTAATAATTTTCAATAATAACACTTTACAAATTTTAAAAAATTAGTAGAATAAGAAGTAGTAAGAATCGTCTGATAAATATATAAAGAAAAACAGAATTATTAGAAAATTCTTAAATAGCTATCGTTTAGAATTAGGGAGGGTACAAAAATGAAAAAGAAAAAAATGAAAAAACTAACAGCAGTTGTAGTACCGGTTTTAGCAATGAGCATGGCATTAACAGCATGTTCTACATCAGGCGGAGATAAAAAGACAAGCACAAACTCAAGTGGAGATAGCAAGTCAGAGGGAAAATTAGCGGCAAAACAAGTGTTGAATCGAACAGTAAACCAAGAGATTCCAACGATGGATTCTTCTAAATCAACAGATACAGTATCTTCACAAATGCTAGGGAATACGATGGAAGGATTATATCGTCTGGATAAAGATAATAAGCCTATTCCAGCTGCAGCAGAATCTAGCACGAAAAGTGAAGATGGTAAAAAATATACATTTAAACTGCGTAAAGATGCAAAATGGTCAAATGGAGATCCAGTAACGGCGAAAGATTTCGTATATGCTTGGCAACGTCTATTAGATCCAAAAACAGCTGCTGAGTATGCATTTATCGCATTCCCAATTAAAAATGCAGAAGTGGTTAATAAAGGTGAAAAACCTGTAGCTGAATTAGGAGTGAAAGCGGTAGATGATCTTACGCTTGAAGTTGAATTAGAGCAAGCGGTACCGTACTTCTTAAACTTAGTAGCATTCCCATCGTACTACCCATTAAATGAAAAATTCGTAAAAGAAAAAGGGGAGAAGTTCGGTATAGAGTCTGATACAACAGTTTATAATGGACCGTTCGTTCTTAAAGATTGGAAGCATGAACAAGGATGGCAATTAAAGAAAAATGATCAATATTGGGATAAAAAGACTGTAAAACTTGAAGAAGTTAACTTCAGTGTTGTTAAAGAACCAGCAACTCTTATCAATTTATATGATAGCGGTCAAGTTGACTTTGCTTTATTAACTGGAGAGTTCGTAGATAAATACAGAAATAAGAAAGATGAATTCGGAACATATTCACAAGTGAGTACGTATTTCATTCGTATGAACCAAAAACGTGATGGACAAGATACACCATTAAAGAGTAAAAAGTTACGTGAAGCAATTGCACTATCAGTTGATAAAAAGAATTTAGCAAACGTAATTTTAAATGATGGATCAAAAGAAGCTGACTTCTTAGTACCAAAAGGTTTAGCAACTGGACCAGACGGTAAAGACTTCCAAGAAACGTTTAAAAATGGTTTGAAACCAGATGCTAAAAAAGCTGCTGCAGCTTGGGAAGAAGCGAAAAAAGAGCTAGGTAAAGACCAAGTTACAATTGAATTCTTAAACTATGATACTGGTAATGCGAAAAAAGTTGGAGAATATATTAAGGACCAAATTGAGAAGAACTTAAAAGGTGTAACAGTTAACATTAAACTTCAACCATTTAAGCAAAAACTAAAATTAGAATCTGAGCAACAATATGATATTTCATACGGTGGTTGGAATCCAGATTATGCAGATCCAATGACGTTCTTAGATATGTTTGAGACTGGACATTCTCATAACCAAATGAGCTTCTCTGACCCTAAATATGACGGCATGGTAAAAAAAGCTGGAACGGAATTAATGAGCGATGCGAAGAAACGTTGGGAAGAGTTAGGAAAAGCTGAAAAAACATTACTTGAAGAAGATGTAGCGATTGTACCTTTATACCAACGTGGAGATTCTTATGTTTTACAACCAAATGTAAAAGGTGTAGTAAAACATAATATCAGTCCAGAATTTAGCTTTAAGTGGGCATACGTGACTGAAAAATAATAGAGTTAAAAAAGCATTTCAAAGTAGCTTAGCTACTTTGAAATGCTTTTTTTTAGCTCAGTTAAATAGAGAAGAATAAGGCGTATAGTACGTACATATAGTAGATGGGGGATAAATCATACTAATTTATGAAGGTGAAAATCAGAATATTTAAAATAAAACTATTTACAAACATGAAAAAAAGAGTAGAATAACATTAGTTATAATTTTCTGAAAAGAAAATCATTAACAAGGGGTCTCTCAAGGGTTGGTAATGTACATATAATTAGGGAGGGTATAAAAATGAAGAGAAAAAAGATGAAAAAGTTAACAGCGGTTGTAGTACCGGTTTTAGCAATGAGTGTTGCATTGACAGCATGCTCTGGTTCAGGTGGGGAGAAGAAAACGACTACTACATCTAATAGTGGGGAAGAAAAAAAATCTGATATTAAATATGCAGCGAAGCAAGTATTAAATCGTACGGAAAACCAAGAAATTCCGACGATGGACACTTCTAAATCTACTGATACGTTAGGGGCACAAATTTTAGGGAACACGATGGAAGGGTTATACCGTCTTGATAAAGATAATAAGCCTATTCCGGCTGCTGCAGAATCAAGTACGAAAAGCGAAGATGGTAAAAAATATACGTTCAAACTGCGTAAAGATGCGAAATGGTCAAATGGAGATCCTGTAACAGCGAAAGATTTCGTATATGGATGGCAGCGCTTACTTGATAAAAATACAGCGGCAGAATATGCGTTTATTGCCTACTATATTAAAAATGCAGAGGCAATTAATAAAGGTGAAAAACCTGCAACAGAATTAGGAGCAAAAGCTGTAGATGATTATACACTAGAAGTAGAATTAGAAAAACCGGTACCGTACTTCTTAAACCTATTAGCATTCCCGTCATATTATCCTTTAAATGAAAAGTTCGTAAAAGAAAAAGGAGAGAAATTCGGTTTAGAAGCAGACACAACATTGTATAACGGGCCATTTGTAATGGCATCGTGGAAACATGAACAAGGTTGGCAGCTGAAGAAAAATGATAAGTATTGGGATAATAAGACTGTGAAATTAGAAGAAATTAATTACAGCGTTGTAAAAGAAGTGGCTACAAAAGTAAATTTATATGATACAGGATCGATTGACTTTACATTACTATCAGGAGAATTTGTAGATAAATATAAATCGAACAAAGATGAATATGGTGAGTATTCAGAAGCAAGTACATTCTTCTTACGTTTAAATCAAAAGCGTAACGGACAAGATACACCATTAAAGAGCAAAAAACTGCGTGAAGCAATTGCGTTATCAGTTGATAAAAAGGGCTTAGCAAACGTTATTTTAAATAATGGATCAAAAGCAACAGATCAATTGGTTCCAAAAGGGCTTGCGACAGGACCTGATGGTAAAGATTACCAAGATACGTTTAAAAATGGTCTGAAACAAGATACGAAAAAAGCAGCAGCTGCATGGGAAAAAGCGAAAAAGGAACTTGGAAAAGATCAAGTTACAATTGAATTACTAAGCTATGATGATGGAACTGCGAAAAAGATTGCTGATTATGTTAAAGATCAAATTGAGAAAAATTTAAAAGGTGTAACGATTAATACGAAAATTCAGCCGTTCAAACAGAAATTAAAATTAGAGTCAGCGCAAGATTATGAAATCTCTTATGCAGGCTGGAGCCCAGATTATGCGGATCCAATGACATTTATTGATATGTTTGACTCGAAGAGCCCGTATAACCAAATGGGTTATTCAAACCCGAAATACGATGAAATGGTACAAAAAGCAGGTAATGAATTACTGTCTGATCCGAAGAAACGTTGGGAAGCGTTAGGAAAAGCAGAAAAATTATTCCTTGAAGAAGATGCAGGATTAGTTCCTTTATATCAAACAGGAAGATCATATGTAATGAAACCGAATGTAAAAGGAATTGTGAAACACAACATTAGTCCAGAATATAGCTTTAAGTGGGCGTATGTAACTGAGGATGGCGGAAAGAAATAACATGAAAGCATTTCAAAAGTGGCTAAGCTGCTTTTGAAATGCTTTTTTGTATGGGTAGGAGAATAAGGATCATGGAATTTTTGAGAAATGTTGAGGTCACTTTTAATATTCTACTGTAGGATGGTAGAAGAAATTCAATAATTGGATAGATGAATGATAGTTAGAGATTTCATTTTTATAAGAAAAATATAGAACTTAGCAATAGAGAAGAATAAGAGGAGATATGTTTACATATAGTAGACGGGGGATAATTCATATAGTAGTAATAGTGAAATAACAAGTTACTATCATAAAAAAATAAATATTTAGAAAATTTACAAAAACACTTTACAAAACTCCGAAAAATAGTAGAATATTAATTAATAAGAATTTTCTGATAAATGAAGTTAGCAGAAAATCTCTCAAAGTTAGTTTCGTACATATAATTGGGGAGGGTACAAGAATGAAGAAAAAGATGAAAAAGTTTACGGCGGTTGTAGCACCAGTTTTAGCGATGAGCATGGCGTTAACGGCATGTTCTGGATCTGGTGGGGAGAAGACGACTACAACGTCTAATAGTGGGAAAGAGAAAAACTCCGATATTAAATACGCAGCAAAGCAAGTGTTAAATCGTACAGAAACGAATGAAATTCCGACGATGGATACTTCAAAAAATACAGATACATTAGGATCTCAAATTTTAGGGAACACGATGGAAGGATTATATCGTCTTGATAAGGATAATAAGCCAATCCCAGCTGTAGCAGAATCTAGTACAAAAAGCGAGGATGGTAAAAAATATACATTCAAATTACGTAAAGATGCAAAATGGTCAAACGGTGATCCTGTAACTGCGAAAGATTTCGTATTTGCATGGCAACGTCTAGTAGATCCACAAACAGCTGCTGAGTATGCATTTATTGCTTACTATCTTAAAAATGCAGAAGCAATTAATCAAGGGAAAGCAGAAGTTTCTACGTTAGGTGTAAAAGCAGTTGATGATTATACGCTTGAAGTTGAATTAGACAGACCGGTACCATATTTCTTGAACTTAATGGCATTTGCATCATACTATCCGTTAAATGAAAAGTTTGTAAAAGAAAAAGGGAAGAAATACGGTTTAGAGTCCGATACAACAGTTTATAACGGTCCATTTGTGCTTACTGATTGGAAACATGAGCAAGGTTGGAAGTTGAAGAAAAATGATCAGTATTGGGATAAAAAGACAGTGAAATTAGATGAAATTAATTATAGTGTGGTAAAAGAAGCAGCTACTAGGGTGAATTTATATGATACAGGCGCAATTGATTTTGCACTTTTATCTGGAGAATTCGTTGATAAGTATAGAAATAAAAAAGATGAGTTTGGAGCATATTCGGAAACAAGTACGTTTTACTTACGTCTAAATCAAAAACGTGGTGGGCAAGATACACCGTTAAAGAGCAAAAAATTACGTGAAGCAATTGCATTATCGGTTGATAAGAAGGGTTTAACTAATGTAATTTTAAATGATGGTTCAAAACCAGTTGATTACTTAGTAGCAAAAGGTTTAGCAAGTGGACCAGACGGTAAAGATTTCGCAGAAACATTCAAGAATGGTTTAAAACAAGATTCCAAAAAGGCAGCAGCAGCTTGGGAAGAAGCGAAAAAAGAACTTGGAAAAGATCAAGTGACAATTGAATTATTAAATTATGATACTGGTAATGCGAAAAAAGTTGGGGAGTACGTAAAAGATCAAATTGAAAAGAATTTAAAAGGTGTAACAGTAAATATTAAACTTCAACCATTTAAGCAAAAACTAAAATTAGAATCAGATCAAGATTATGATTTCTCATATGGTGGCTGGAATCCAGATTATGCGGATCCGATGACGTACCTTGATATGTTTGAAACAAAAAATTCTCAGAACCAAATGAGCTACTCAAATTCAAAATATGATGAAATTATTGATAAAAGTAAGACAGAATGGATGGCTGATGCAAAAAAACGTTGGGCAGAGTTAGGGAAGGCAGAGAAATTGTTACTTGAAGAAGATGTAGCGCTTGTACCTTTATATCAAAGTGCTAAAGCATATGTTATGCAACCAAATGTAAAGGGAATTGTGAAACATAATATTAGTCCGGAATATAGTTTCAAATGGGCGTATGTAGAAGAGAAATAATAAAAGAAAAAAGCATTTTCAAGTTGCGGTATTATAGCACTTGAAAATGCTTTTTTTTCTGTGCACTATTTTTTTATGGATGAATATATGTATTATAGAAAACTCAAAGGAGAATCTCATGAAACGAAACACATACATTGATTTTCTAGCTTATTACGGAATAGGGAGTGCTCATCCTGGTGGATTTACGTTAACAAAACAATTATTATCTCAATTGCCACTTAGACATGGAGCTAGTGTCCTTGAGATAGGTTGCGGCACTGGGAAAACAGCGGCCTATATGACAAAAGAATTGGGTTATAAAGTGACAGCGGTTGAAAAGAATGAAATTATGATTCAAAAAGCGAAAGATAGATGGTTGTTTGATGGTTTAAATATACAATTGATTCAAGGAGATGTAGAAGGATTACCGTGTTTAAATGATTCATTTGAGCTTGTACTTGGAGAATCTATCCTCGCTTTTACAAATAAAGAAAAGGTTATTTCGGAATGTTATCGTGTATTACAAAAGGATGGAAAGCTTGTTGTCATTGAAATGATTACCGAAAAACATATTGAGAAGAAAGAGGAAGAAAAGATTGGACAGTTATATGGTATGAAAGAATTATTAACTGAGAATGAGTGGATTCATTTATTTAAAGCAGCAAATTTTAAAAAAATTACAATTTTGGGTGGCGGAACTATTGCAGAAACAGTTGCAGGACATATGGAAGAGCCAGAGTGGAATGTATCACCGTTTATTCCGGAAGAATTGTATGAAGCGTGGGTGCAACACGAACAAGTACTGCTTATGTATCAACATATTTTAGGGCATCGCATTTTTATATGTGAAAAATAGAGAAAAAGAGTTGGCTAAAGATAGTCAACTCTTTACTATGTTAGATGAAAAATAATGCAGCCAAAGTAATTCCGAAAATAAAGCCAAATCCGAGTTCAAATCCCCAGCCGCCACCAAAGCCACAACCGCCGCAACCGCCGCAACCACGACGGCCACATCCGCAGCCACCGAATCCACCACTGAATCCACCACCACATCCAAATCCACAGTTATCACATCTGCTAAGACCGCCGCAAATATCACATCCGCCGTTTGAATATGCGCCATGGTATCCAAATCCTGTATCAAAAGATGAACGCTGCTGTACTGGCTCAATCCAAACAGAATCATTTGTCACGTCTATTATTTTTCCTAAATGGATATGACCATCACGATCTTCAATTCGAACAACTTTTCCGAAATAACGTTGGCATGTATTATAACATTTTTGTCTATGCATGTTCTTTCCTCCTTCCGTATTACCGTAATACGATATGTAAGCAGGACAAGTGCGGCTTGTACGAATGACCTATCTATCATAATTGTTATACGAAAGGGGAAATATACGAACAGGATACATAACGAGGAGGAAGAGAAATGAAATCTACAGACCAATTTCAGACGTACGAAGTTCCTTGGGAAGAATTAATAGAAGCACTGCGAGGTGAAATGAAGAAACAAGTAGGAGCGGATATTATTGATACGGTCGTATGTAATTTGGAAGATGGTTTTGAAGTGTATACATATGTGCAGGGTGATTTGGATTTCGAGTATACAGAAGCTCTTGAACGAAAATATGGGAGTGACGGGAAAATCCCTAATTTGTTAACAGTTATGCTGGTAGCTAGCATTTATAATACGGGTGAAGAGAATATACGTTTACATGCAGATCAAAAGGAAAATCCGATTGTTGAAGTATATGTGAAGAAGTAAAGAGTGCGCTAATTATAGCGTGCTCTTTATTTCTTGTATTGAAAAGAAAATCAAACTTTAATGGTGGAATTTATAGCGGAAAAAGTATGAAATCTATGTGTTATTTCAGATATATAATAAGGAAAAAATTCGAAATAAAATATGGGAGTAGTTCATTTTTATTTACATAATGTAATTGCAGTGAACTGTTGTCCTAAAATACAAGTCATATATCTTGTTTCCTCTCATAAATTTAAACATAGGAATTTGTCTACAAAGGTGGCGAAGCCTCATCATGAAAATTCGAATTTGTGCCACGTTCATGCTGTTTCTATTTATATGTTTACCTTTTTCAGTTTTTGCAAAAGGAGAGGAGGCAAAGGAAAGGGTCGTTTCACTTGTATATGATGATTCGGGCAGCATGAGAAATAACGATCGCTGGAAGTATGCCAATTACGCCTTGCAAAGTTTAGTTGCGCTATTAGATGAGAAAGATAAATTTTCTTACGTTCCAATGAGTAAGCCGGATGCTCCATTAAACATTTCATTAACAAAGGATCAAAGGCAAACAGAAATTGAGGGGATTGGGGCGTGGAAAACATATTTAAATACTCCATTTAGCGCAGTAGAAACGGCGATGCAATCTATAAAAAAGGAAGCAGATATAGATGGGAAACGTGAATTTTGGCTTATTGTATTAACTGACGGGGCATTTAATGATTTGGAGAAAGATAAGATTGGCGGAAAAGAACAAATTACACAGAAGTTAGCGCAGTTTAAGAAAGAAATGGATTCGAAAAAGATCTCTTTACATCCAGTCTTAATCACGATGGAAGAGGATTTAGGGCAGCAAGAGAAGCTGCAGTTAAATACGTTTAAAGAGATTTGGAAAAAAGAAATGAATGGAGTTGTCATGCCGTCTAGCGGTGAGGATGGTATTGTACAAAGTGTGAATCAAGTGGCAGCATTAGTTGCAAATCGTGATCCATTTTCTTCTGTTGAGTCGATTGTCAAAACGAAAATAGTAGGGAAAAAAGTAGAGATTACAACACCGTTTCCATTAAAGCGTATGACGCTTGTACGACAATCACCTTCTTTGTCTAATTATAAAGTTATGCAACTTTCCAAACCGTTACAATTGCAGTCTTCTTTTTCTATACATGCACCAGGAGAAGCTAAATTATTCGGAAATATAGTGCATGTAAGTACAGCGAACCAGGAAGTGATTAAGCCAGGGACATATACGATAGAAGTGGATCAGGACATTGAGAAAGAGGGATTACAAGTACTTGTTGAACCAGCGCTTAATTATACTGTTTCTACGTACGACAAAGATGATAAAGATAGAAAAAATGTTGAGAAAATGTATGAAGGTGTGACAGCTGTTATTGAAGCGAAACCTACTGAATTACCAATTCAAACTTCTTATTTCGAAGCAGAAGTAGAAATAGATGGAAAGCAGTATCCGATGAAGTGGGATGATAAAAGACATGTGTTTTATTACGAGACACAGGTTGGTAAAGCGTTAGTACGCGGGAAAGTCCATATGAATATAAAGGGATTTTATAGACAGACGAAAGAATTCAAGATTGAACCAGCTGAAAAACCAAAATTAACACTTCAAGCTGTTACGAAAGATTATGAAGAAAAGGTAACAAATTTAGAAAATAGTAAACCATTTATTTTACAGCCACAGTTAAATGGTAAACCGATGACAGAAGAGGCTGTAAAGAAACTATTAAAATCTACTGGTGTCACATCGAATCAATCGATCAACTATGAATTAAAACAGCATGGTAGTCAAGTTTATGTTTATCCTCGACCTTATTACTCCGACACATTCAATTTTACAGATACCGGCACCGTAGAGGCTACCATCACGATCAATGATTCAACATTACAAGAAGTAAAGGAAAAGATCGTACTGCACATTGAAAATGCGCCGTTTTTTGAGAAGTATGCGCTCATTTTTAAATTTGTAATTCCTATCACTTTATTACTTTTAATAGTAGGAATTATTATTTTAGGATGGATTGTTCGTCCGAGATTTCATAGGAAAGCATTACTATATTACGAATGGGATCAAGAAGTAGCGAAAGATTGGCTTTATCAATCTGAACCAGAGTTACTTAAAAATAAATGGTGGAAGCACTATTTTGGCATTCCATTCCGAGCAGAAAGAAAGACTGTGCAATCTGTAACATTAATAGCGAAAAAAGGATCGAAATCTATATTTGTAGCGAAAGAATCGCAAGTGGTTGGGATGATTATTGATGGGATGTTTATAACAGAGGAAGAGGTAGGAATGGAGCATAAGACGTTGTATCCAAATGAACTTTTAGTAATTGATAGAGGATATGGTAAGGAGATTTACCGGTACGAATGTGAATAGTAGATAGGGTGTAAGAGGGGCGGAGGAGGCCCGGCTCTCTTTATTCTTCTTTTCAAACAAGCAAGAATAGGAAGGTGGTTCACATGACATTACAAGTTCCAACAATTTTAATTGGCTTAGGTGGAATCGGTAGTACTGTCACACATCAAATATATGAAAGATTACCTGAGGAGCGTCGTAAAAAGGTAGCGATGCATGTATTTGATACAGATGTGAATACATTGAGTAAATTTGATCATATTCGGAAGTTTAAGACGCAAACGAGCTCGAGTAAAACACCGAGAGAGTATATTGCGGGAGATCCAACGATTCCAGAGTGGTTCCCAATGGACCCGACTATACTTGATAAACCGTTAACGGAAGGAGCGGGCCAGTTACGTGTCATTTCACGTTTAGCGCTACGTGCTGCGATGAAAGAAGATAAACTCACATCGTTTTGGCAAGAAATCGAGAAGATTTTTCCAGTTACAAGTGATCAGACGGAATATGGTGTACGTGTCATTATTGTAACATCACTAGCTGGCGGAACAGGCTCAGGGATGTTTTTACAAATCGCATTATATTTGCGTGAAATGCTCCGGAAAAAATTGCAGCATCACAACATTTTAATTCGCGGTGCGTTTTTAATGCCCGATGTTTTAGTTAAGACGAGAACGGTTAGTGCGAAAGAGTTTGAAACTGTGCAAGCGAATGGTTATGCATCGTTAAAAGAGTTGCACGCTATTACGCTCGGGTCGACTGGTGAATTATCCAAACGAGGCGGCGTAACGATTGAATTAGAATATCGTCCTGATCAAGTGGATGAAGATGGAAGAACAAATCATACGATAAAGCAGCATCATTTACCGTACAATTATTGTTTCTTATATGATTATGAAAATTTACATGGACACCATTTGCACAATTTATCGGATTATATGGAGCAAATGGCAAATACGATTTATTTACAGTTATTCAGTCCAATGTCTGCAAATCATTTTGCGCAAGAAGATAATCAAATTCAGCAATTGGCAGAATCGAGTGGGAAAGGGAGATATTGCGGAGCAGGAACGGCGAAGCTCATTTATCCGTATGAGCACGTTTTGAAATACTGTGCTTTAAAATGGGCGGTGCAAGGTTTAGATGAATCTTGGCTTCATTTAGATCAACTGTTTCAAGAGAAGAAGCAAAGATATGATCAAGATGTAAAGCGCGGTATGCAGCGTGAAAAGCCAGAGCGCGGGAAAAGTTATTTAGAAGATTTAGAGCATCTTGCTACTCGTCCAGAGCAGGCCCATATTTTTTATAGACAAATGTTCAATGAGACGCGCGAAGGGGCAGAGGGCGGTAAGGTCGGTGTTGCGAAGTCTAAGTTGTTTTTAGAGGCTGTCGAAAGCTATGTACACCGTACAGTGCAAAAAGATGAAGAATTAAACCGCCTGCAGCATGAGTGTAAAATATCGGCTACGAAACTGAAAATGATGGAACAAATGAAAGGTGAAGTAGCGAGAGTTGATCATGCGGTGCGTTTATATGCTTATGCGATTCCGAGCCGTGTACATGAGCATGTTACTACACTTTTATATGACATGGTCGAATCAGACCGCTTTATACCGAGTGGATCAGAAGGACAGTCTTATCAATTAAATACATGGTTTTTAAAGAAAACGGATCCGGTTCATCCTGTCGCAGCACGTTTTATGCTGTATGAAATTCGTAAGCAGTTAGTAGAGAAGATGAATCGACTGCATGAAAATAATGAACAAAAGCGTAATTTAATTCAAAACTACGATAAGAAATTTAATGTGAGTAATATTGATGGAACGGTAACGGCTGTTCGCCGCGTTGAAATTGCTCAGCAACAAGGCTGGGTCGGGAAAATGTTTTATAATCAGCAACGTTTGTTCAAAAAAGAATTTGAAGATATCGTAACGCAATATGTCCACAAATTAAGTGAGTATCGTAAAGAAATGTTATTAGAACTCGTGTATCAATCGCTATACCAAGCAGTTGATAAAATGATCCAATATTGGGAAAGATTCTTTGATAATTTACACGAAACACGTGAAAATTTATTGTTTGAAATCCAAAAGCGAAGCAAGGAATTTGAGGGGAAAACGAACCCGACGAATGTATATGTATTAGCAGAAGAGAAATTGCAAGAAAAGATTTGGCAAGATATGCAGCAACATTTAAATTTAGGTGTATTACCGAAAGATATATCGTCCGAAATTTATATGAGCTTGTACGGGGAATATTGTCGTGATGCGAAAGCCGAAGAAATTCAGTCGAAAAAGGTGGAAGACTTCTATCGTGAACATATATTGAGTTATTGTTATGACGAACTTCAAGTGCGCTATCGTGACAAACTAGAGCTTAATATCGTTGAAGCATTGCGAAAAGAAGCAGATTTCAAGAAACGTGATCGTGATGAATACGTTCGTGAAAAAATTGAAGATCTTTTCCATTTAGCAAGTCCGTTCGTTCCAAAAGTTTCTCATCATAGAGAGTTACAATATTGGGGCGTACATCCATCTTTAAAACAAGAATTGCAAGAAGAGTTATTGCAAGAAATGTTTAAAGAAAAAGATACGGTAAACGAGGCGTTTTCACCATTTGAAGTGATTTGTTATCGTGCTCATTACGGATTATCGCTACAAGATTTCCCCAAGCTTTCATCTGGGCATATTGCGAATGGTTTTATGAACGATAAAGGTGACTACTTTCAATCGTATTATCGCCGCGTGAACAAATTAAATAGTAAAAAATCTAGTTTGACGCCGCATTTAGATAAATATTGGCACTTACCAGCCTTTATGCCAGACTTGAATGCAACGCAAACAAAGTTAGATTACGATAAATGTAATCGTGCTCTTCTATACGCGTATATGTATCGCTGGATTAGCCTAGTGGCTGTAGATGGGCAGTTCGTGTATCAATATAACGGTGTCGGCCGTAGCTTTTTAATCCAGTCGATGGGGAAAAATATTTCAAGCGAAAGTTATAAGTTGCACAGAGCATTGCTTCATAATCCGTTTATTTATGAAAATATCTTGTCCAGGTTTGAAGAAGAGCAAGAAAAGGCAATGATACAAGGTGGGCATTTATATACACATGCATTTGTATTAGGTGCTCAAGATATTAGATGGCTTCGTAAAGAGCATGTCCATAATATTTTAGATATGATTTTAATGTATGATCGTGAGGCAAAATATGACCCGACGTTAGAAGAAACATCTGATGATTTGTTAAGGCTATTCCTTGATGAAATTGAGCTGTATTTCCAAAACTATTACGGAACAGGTGCAGATATGGTTGCAAAGAAAGAGAAAGAGATGTTTATGAAACAATTGTGGGATCGTTCGTATGCGAAAGGGTATGTGGATCCAAATAGTGCGCCTTATAAAAAATGGCAAAATATATTACATGTTCCCGATGAAGAAGAAGTGCCAAAAACGAATGTATAATGAGTGAAAAGGGAATCCTTAAGAATGACAATACAACTTTAGAAATGAGGGATTCCGATGCCGTTTTTAGGTAGTGTATATCAAATATTTGGATTATATCCAGAAATTTATTATGGAATGATTTCAGCGGAGCTGCAAGAAGAAGCTCAAAAGGAACATATCGATAATAATAGTACAGAAATTGAAGCGGAAGAATAAAGCGCAGATGAACATCTGCGCTTTTTTTATTGTCTTAAGTGAAAATACTGTTTGTAATTTGCAGGAAAGTTAATTGCTCTAATAAGATGAATAGTTATTTCTGTATAACAAATCGACTAATTTTATCATGTTTGCATACGGGGATTACATTGAGTTAAATGTATAAAAATGAATTTTGGAATAATGAAAATTGTATTAAAATGGGAATCAGCAGTGTTCGTGAGTGGTATCGTATATTTTGGAATGCTATTTTATTTATAATTATTCAATTCGGGTGAATTAATTATATTGTTGACAATATAATTAATCCTGTGATAAATTCAATCAATCTTCTAAAAACAAGCCTGTTAACAAGCTTGTTTTTAGAAGATTGATTTTTCTGATTTTAAATTATGTAATTTGTGGAGTCTATAAAGGGAGTGAAAGTAAAGCATGAATATTATTAATGTGTAATAGCAACAGTAATAAAGATTGTAATGAGTAAGGGATAATTTTGAAAAAGAGGTTTCTACGAATGAGTTTATTTATAAAGAAAGCAATGAATGAAGAAAAGAAAAAAGTGTTAAAGCAAACTTTAGGAGCAATTGATTTAACGCTTTTAGGAATTGGAGCAATTATTGGTACAGGTATTTTCGTATTAACAGGTATTGTAGCTGCGAAACATGCTGGTCCAGCAATTGTATTATCTTTTATGTTAGCTGCAATTGTATGTGCTTGTGTAGCCTTTTGTTATGCTGAATTTGCATCTACAGTCCCGGTCTCAGGAAGTGTGTATTCGTATACGTATATGACATTAGGTGAGATTTTTGCTTTTATAGTTGGCTGGTGTGTCATGTTAGAGTACTTATTAGCTACTTCTGCGGTGGCGGCGGGATGGTCAGCCTATTTTCAGTCATTGCTACTAGGGTTTAATATTCATATTCCGGCAATCATTGCTTCTGCACCAGGGATGGGGAATGGCGGGATTATCGACTTGCCAGCGGTTATTATTATTTTAATTGTTACATTTTTACTAAGTCGTGGTGTGAAAGAAAGTGCACGTATAAATAATATAATGGTTATTATTAAACTGGCTGTTATTTTAGTATTTATTATTGTAGGAGCAAACTATGTAAAGCCAGAGAATTGGCAGCCGTTTCTTCCTTTTGGATACCATGGTGTTATTGGAGGAGCTGCGACTGTATTTTTTGCCTTTTTAGGTTTCGATGCAGTTGCAACAGCAGCAGAGGAAGTGAAACGCCCACAACGTAACGTTCCAATTGGATTACTTGTCTCTTTATGCATTTGTACAATTCTTTATGTTGGTGTTTCATTCGTGTTAACTGGAATGGTTCCATTTACGGATCTGAATGTAGCTGATCCAGTTGCATATGCACTGCGTATTGTAGGAGAGGATAGAATTGCTGGTCTATTATCAGTTGGAGCGATAGCTGGTTTAACAACAGTTCTGTTAGTTGCTATGTTCGCATTTGTTCGAGTATCATACTCGATGAGCCGAGATGGATTGTTACCAAAAAGATTTTCGAGTGTTCATAAACGTTATCAAACACCATTTTTTAATACATGGATTACGGGTATTCTTGCGGCTGTATTAGCAGGTTTATTGGACTTGAATTTGTTGGCAAATTTAGTGAATGTGGGAACGATAACAGCTTTCATATTTGTATCTATAGCTGTAATTGTATTAAGGAAGACACATCCTAATTTGAAAAGACCGTTCCGTGCTCCGTTAGTTCCATTCTTACCTATACTTGCGATAGTAAGTTGTTTATATTTAGCATTAAATCTTTCTAAAACCACTTTAATCAGTTTTGCAGTTTGGGTTATTGTAGGTATTTTTATTTATTTTATATACGCGAAAAAACATAGTAAGATTAGAAATAGAGTATAAGGTATTACAATTATGGCTGTAGGCTAAAGTTTTTTTACCTATAGCCATTTTTATTTGTGCGCACCTTATTTTCGTGTTAACATAAAGCGAATTTTTTAAGGGAGAGAATAAGATGAAATGGATATACTTTATTATTATTAACGTTATAGCATTTAGTATGATGGGGCTTGATAAGCGAAAAGCAAAGAAAAAGCAGTGGAGAACGCCAGAAAGTACGTTGTTTTTATCAGCTGCAGCTGGAGGAGCGGTTGGAGCTTGGATTGGTATGTATATGTTTCATCATAAGACACATAAAAGTAAATTTGTCTTCGGTATTCCAGTGCTCGTTATTATAACAGTAGGAGTGTTTTTATACATATAAAGGATTTGCAAGAGGAATGTCGAAAGAAATGCAGATTGAATATTGGTAAAGTAAGCATGTGAGACTTTATAATGAAGAAAAAAAGAGAAGAGGAGAAAAAGGAAGATGGGGAGTCAAACAGCAGAGCAAAAGCAGGGGATTATATATGCAGCAGGTGCGTATACGATGTGGGGAGTCCTTCCGATTTATTGGAAATGGGTGGAGGAAGTACCGGCAGATGAAATATTAGCGCATCGCATCGTTTGGGCATTTGTTTTTATGTTGTTAGTTTTAGGAGTAACGAAGAGGTTTCGTCAGTTTGGTGGGGAGTTAGTGGCCCTTTTTAAACGACCTAAATTATTAATGTCATTAACAATTGCTTCGGTACTTATTAGTGGAAACTGGTTTGTATACATATGGGCCGTAAATCATAACCATGTAATCGAAGCAAGTCTTGGGTATTATATTAATCCACTTATAAGTATTTTACTTGGTACAGTTGTTTTAAAAGAGAAGCTTAATTTTTGGCAATATGTTGCGGTTGGTTTAGCTGGATTGGGCGTTGTTATTTTAACGATACGTTTCGGATCAATTCCATGGGTTTCTCTTTCACTTGCTTTTTCATTTGGATTATATGGATTAACAAAAAAATTATTAAATTATGATGCAACAATTGGGCTTACGATGGAAACGATGTTAGTGACGCCATTTGCACTTATATATTTGTTTATGACAGGAGTTCATGGCTTTGGTTCGTTCGGTTCTATTTCGGCAATATCAACGTTTCTTTTAATAGGGGCAGGTATTGTTACAGCGTTACCACTCTTTTATTTTGCTAAAGGAGCACAACTTATTCCGCTCTATATGATAGGATTTTTACAATACATCGCGCCGACTATTAGTTTAATTTTAGGTGTGTTCGTTTTTGGTGAACATTTCACATCTACTCATATGATTGCGTTTTTCTGTATATGGATTGCTTTATTTGTCTTTTCAATGGCGAAAACAAAGTTTCTACTACAGAAGCAACCAAAATTTATTAAAAATAAATCAGCAAAAGTATCATAATGCGTAGTATTTTCTACGCATTTTTCTTTATACTTATATTATATAGAAATTCCATTATAGTCAGTGAGGAGCTGAAAAACATGGAAACAATTTTACATAATGATCCACTTATAGCAGCTATAATTTCTTGGTTTTTAGCACAGTTAACGAAAGTCGTTTTTAAATTAATAAAAACAGGCGAGTTTGATTTTGCTAAGTTCTTTGCTTCAGGTGGAATGCCAAGTTCGCATGCTTCGACTGTTACTGCACTTGCTACAGGTGTCGGAGTGGTGGAAGGTGTGGAGAGTCCAATATTTGCGGTTGCCGCTATTTTTGCCATTATTGTTATGTACGATGCTTCAGGAGTAAGGCTTGCGGTAAGTAAGCAAGCGAAAATATTGAATGATTTTTTTCATGGTAGACAAACAGAATATAAAAAGTTAAATGAGCTCGTTGGACATACACCGTATCAAGTTGTTGTTGGTGCACTATTAGGAATTGTTGTCGGGGTTGGGTATTGTTTGTAAGCAGAATGTGTGTAATGCACGTTCTGCTTTTCTTTGTTTTCATACATATTTAGATGAGTTTTCGAATATCGTATACGGACTTAGAAAGGGTGGGTGAGCGGTGTGCTACTATATGACAAAGTGCATGAGGAGATAGAGCGGAGAACGACTGCACTTCAAACGATGCAAAGGCAAGACGGAACGTGGCAATTTTGTTTTGAAGGAGCTTTGCTAACGGATTGTCACATGATTTTTTTACTCAAATTATTAGGGCGAAATGACGAAATAGAACCGTTTGTGAAAAGGTTAGTATCTCTTCAAACAAATGAAGGGACTTGGAAATTATACGAAGATGAAAAGGGAGGGAATTTATCCGCGACGATTCAAGCATATGCTGCTTTACTTGCTTCGGAAAGATATTCGAAAGAAGCTATGAATATGAGGCGAGCTGAAATGTTTATTAAGGAACACGGGGGAGTTTCTCGTGCTCATTTTATGACGAAATTTTTATTAGCGATTCATGGAGAATATGAATTTCCTGCGCTTTTTCACTTTCCAACGCCAATCTTATTTTTACAAGATGACTCGCCCCTCAGTATATTTGGGCTAAGCAGCTCAGCGCGTATACATTTAATTCCGATGATGATTTGTATGAATAAGAGATTCCGTGTAGAGAAAAAGTTATTGCCAAATTTAAATCATATTGCAGGCGGGGGTGGGCAATGGTTTCGAGAGGAGCGGTCTCCGCTGTTTCAATCGTTTTTAGGTGATGTGAAAAAGGTAATATCTTATCCATTATCGTTACATCATAAAGGATACGAAGAAGTAGAGCGCTTTATGAAGGAGCGTATAGATGAAAATGGAACATTATATAGTTACGCCAGTGCTACGTTTTATATGATTTATGCTTTGCTTGCATTAGGACACTCTATTCAGTCTCCAATTATTGAGAAAGCTGTGACAGGATTAAAATCTTATATATGGAAGATGGACAGAGGAAGTCATTTGCAAAATTCTCCTTCTACCGTATGGGATACCGCTTTACTTAGCTATTCATTGCAAGAAGCTAAAGTTACAAATGAAAATAAGATGATTCAAAGGGCGACGGAGTATTTATTGCAAAAACAACAAACTAAAAAGGTAGATTGGAGCGTACATGCATCATCACTTGTAGCTGGCGGTTGGGGATTTTCAGATGTTAATACGACGATCCCTGATATAGACGATACTACAGCTGCCCTTAGAGCGTTAGCGCGAAGTAGAGGGAATGATAGAGTAGATGATGCGTGGGGAAGAGGCGTGGAATGGGTGAAAGGATTGCAAAACAATGATGGAGGCTGGGGAGCTTTTGAACGAGGGGTAACGAGCAAGTTACTATCGAATTTGCCGATTGAAAATGCGAGTGATATGATAACCGATCCGTCCACACCAGATATTACAGGTAGGGTGTTAGAATTATTCGGAACGTATGCACCGAATGAATTGCTTGAAGAGCAAAAAAAGAAAGCTATCAAATGGTTAATGGATGTACAGGAACAGAATGGATCATGGTATGGAAAATGGGGGATATGTTATATATATGGGACATGGGCAACGATGACAGGCTTACGTGCATTAGGAGTGCCTTCTACTCATCCATCGTTGAAAAAAGCAGCTTCATGGCTCGAACATTTGCAGCATGAAGACGGAGGGTGGGGAGAATCCTGTCAAAGTAGTGTAGAGAAAAAATTTATTTCTTTACCTTTTAGTACGCCGTCACAAACAGCGTGGGCACTTGATGCACTCATTTCTTACTACGATCAAGAAACACCGATTATTCGAAAAGGAATTTCATATTTGCTCGCGCAGTCTACTATGAATGAAAAATATCCTACTGGTACAGGGTTACCGGGGGGCTTTTATATTCGCTATCATAGTTATGGACATATATATCCGTTACTTGCTTTAGCGCACTACGTAAAGAAATATAGAAAATAAACCGAGAGATACTCTCGGTTTATTTTGATGGGTAGTAGGTCCCTGTTGAAAAGAATAAGGAACGTTGTAGTTCCTTATTTTTCTGTTGATTGGCGTTTTTGACGTGCATCAGCGGCATTTGCACGTGCGTTTGCTTCTAAGTCATTGTGGTCAGCGAGTTCGCGAGCGAACTCAACATCAATGCCATCGGCAGCTTTGTTTCGATTTACATTCTTTTTTTTCATTCGACACAATCTCCTTGTGTTTTATGCGGTGTTGCAAAGTTAGTTTGACACAAATAGACTTTTTTATACAAAGAGGATTTGGAAAGCATAGAGCCGAAATATACAATATAACTAATAGAAATGGGGGATAGGGATGGATTTGTTGAATGGGAAAACAGCTGTTGTAACGGGTGCTGCGCAGGGGATTGGAAAAGAAATCGCACGAGTTTTTGCAAAACTAGGGGCCAAAGTATTAATTAGTGATGTAAATGAAGAGAAGCTACAAGAAACGACACGTAAATTATCAGATGAAGGGTATGATGTGAGTTTATATCGATGTGATGTGAGTAATCAAAATGAAGCGAAGTCGTTAATTGAATATGCGGTGCAAAAATTTGGTACATTACATATTTTAGTGAATAACGCTGGGATTACAAAAGATGCAATGTTACATAAGATGGAGAAGTCTGCTTGGGAACAAGTATTACAAGTGAACTTAACTGGCGTTTTTTATTGTATGCAGCCAGCACTTCTTTATATGAGACAACAACAGTATGGACGGATTATTAATATTTCTTCTATTAGTAGGGAAGGAAATATTGGACAAGCAAATTATGCGGCTACAAAAGCAGGGGTTGTAGGTTTAACAAAAACAGCAGCGAAAGAGGTTGGGAGTTTTGGTATTACGTGTAATGCGATTTGTCCAGGATTTATGGATACTGATATGACAAAAACAATACCGGATAAAGTAAAAGAGAAAATGGTTGGAGCGATTCCAGTTGGAAGAATCGGAACGCCGGAAGATATTGCAAACGCAGCTGCCTTTTTAGCATCTGAGTATGCGTCTTACATTACAGGAGAGGTATTAAATGTGAGCGGTGGGTTGCAAGTGTAAATGAATACATAATGAAAAGAACCTGACCGAGTAGGTCAGGTTCTTTCTCGTTAATTTAAGTTAATCCAAACGCTCTTCACTTCTGTATAGTTGTTCAGCGCGTAAGATCCCATTTCGCGGCCAAGACCGGATTGTTTAAATCCTCCAAATGGAGATGCTGCATCAAAGACGTTATAACAGTTTACCCATACAGTACCAGCACGTACTTTACTTGCAACATAGTGTGCTGTTTTAACATTTTCTGTCCACACACCAGCCGCTAAGCCGAATTGTGATTTATTTGCACGTTCAATTACTTCATCAATATCGTTAAAAGGTATTGCAGAAATAACTGGACCGAAAATTTCTTCTTTTGCGATCGTCATTTCGTCATTTACGTCAGCGAATACTGTAGGAGAAACGAAGTAGCCTTGATCGAATGGATTACTTCCTCCGCAAAGTACTTCAGCGCCTTCTTCAATCCCTTTTTCAATGTAGCTCATTACACGTTTTTGTTGTTCTTCGGAAACGAGAGGACCGATTGTTGTTTCAGGGTTAAGACCGACACCTTGATTTAGTTTTTTAGAATAGAGGACGAGATCAGCCATGACATTATCATACATTTTCTTTGGAATAAATAAGCGTGATCCAGCAGAGCATACTTGTCCTTGGTTAAACATAACACCAGAAAGTGCACCAGGAATCGCGCGAGATAAGTCGGCGTCTGGTAAAATAATGTTCGGTGATTTACCGCCAAGCTCTAAAGTAACACGTTTCAATGATTCAGATGCTTGTCGCATAATTTGTTTACCGACTGGAGTAGAACCAGTAAATGCAATTTTATCAATGAGTGGATGATTAACAAGTGCTTGTCCAGCTGATTCACCGAATCCAGGAACGATATTAATAACACCTTTCGGGAATCCAGCTTCTTCAATTAATTCAGCTAAGTATAGAGCGGATAGTGGAGTTTGTTCTGCAGGTTTTAAAACGATTGTACATCCTGTAGCAAGCGCAGCTCCCATTTTCCACATTGCCATAAGAAGTGGGAAGTTCCAAGGGATAATTTGACCGACGACACCAACAGCCTCATGGCGTGTATAGTTAAAGTAATCACCGGAAACAGGAATTGTTTGACCAACAATTTTCGTCGCCCAGCCAGCATAATAGCGCATATGCTCAATTGCAAGTGGTATGTCTGCCGCCATTGTTTCACGGATTGGCTTTCCGTTATCTAACGTTTCGAGCTGTGCGAGTTCTTCTTTATGCTCTTCCATTAAATCAGCGAGCTTGTACATAAGACGGCTGCGTTCAGCAGTGCTCATGCGTGACCAAGGACCTTCATCGAAAGCCATTCGAGCAGCTACCACAGCTTTATGAATGTCTTCGCGACCAGCTTCAGCAACGATAGCGAGTGTTTCACCAGTTGCTGGGTTAGGAGTTTTAAAAGTTTTTCCAGAAGCGCTTTCAATGAACGCTCCGTTCACATATAGTTTCTTTGTGCCTTGAAGAAATTTCTCTACCTTTTCATGAAGATTTACAGCTAGTTGACTCATTGTATAACCCCCTTGAAAATATAATTTAAACGCAGTACGAGACGGCGTTTATTCCGAAATCAAGGATGTGGGAACTAGATGAAAAGCCTCTACTTAAAATCATAAATAAAAAATGCTGAAAATTCAAATTTCATTTTCGTTACAATTGTAAAAAATATGTAATGAAACATTGTATTCTATATAATTACAAAAAATCCTGCGCGTTTTTGTTTTCTAGTAGGAAAAACTAGAAAAACAGTGGTACAATTATACATCGTGAGAGGAGGGGGAAAATGAAGAATTATCATGATGATCCGCGCTTTCGAGTTGCCCATAGAGAAGCGTTAATTGGTCTTGGATTAGCTATTATTAATTTTATAATATGGTATGGATTTGCTTATGGGCTTGGAAGTAAGGATCCGAGTGAATATACATATGTATTAGGTTTTCCAGCATGGTTTTTTTATAGCTGTATCGTTGGATTTATCGTAATGGTTATTTTGCTTATTTTAGTTGTTCGTTTTTTATTTCAAGATATTTCACTCGATGAGGAAGAAAAAAGTGAGGAATGATAGATGAATTGGTATGTAATAATCCCAATGATAATTTCTTTTATCGTTGTGTTTTTAATTGGTGTATATGCATCAAGACGTGTACAAGCAACCGCTAATAATAAATTTTTACAAGAATATTTTCTTGGTGGGCGTGAACTTGGTGGCTTATTATTAGCTATGACGATGATTGCTACGTACGGTAGTGCAAGTAGCTTTATCGGCGGGCCTGGTATTGCTTACAATATGGGTCTTGGATGGGTGCTGTTATCAGCGATTCAAGTTGTAACAGGATATATCGTTTTAACGGTTATTGGTAAAAAGTTTGCTATTATCGCTAGAAAGATGGAAGCAATTACGCTTATTGATTATTTAAAGGGCAGATACAATAATAAAGCGGTAGTTGTTCTTTCTGCGTTATGTATTATAATCTTTTTGTTCTCAGCAACAGTAGCCCAGTGGGTTGGCGGCGGACGATTAATTGAGTCGCTAACAGGACTTTCCTACACAACGGCACTATTTTTATTTACATTTTCTGTACTTGTGTATGTGTTAATTGGTGGATTTCGTGCAGTCGCTTTATCAGATACGTTATTAGGAATCATTATGTTAGTCGGAACAACAATCATTTTAATTGCTACTGTCATTGCTGGTGGCGGAGTTGAAAAGATTATGCAGGAACTTATTCAAATTAATCCGAATCTAATAACACCGTTCGGAGCGGATGGAAGTTTAACGAAATCATATGTCACATCATTTTGGATTTTAATTGGGATTGGTGTCGTGGGATTACCGCAAATTAGTGTGCGTGCTATGTCTTATAAAAATTCAAAAGCTATGCACCAAGCATTAATCATTGGAACGGTTGTCGTCGGTACAATTATGATTGGTATGCATTTAACAGGTGTGTTTGCAAGAGTAGTCCTTCCAGGCATAACGGTACCAGATAAAGTAATGCCGCTACTCGCGATGGAAGTGTTGCCACCTTGGTTAGCTGGAGTTTTCTTAGCTGCACCAATGGCAGCGATAATGTCTACTGTGAACTCATTATTATTACTTGTAAGTTCGTCAATTATTAAAGATATATATGTGAACTATATAAATAAAGATGCCGCGGATAGTACGATAAAGAAAGGTAGCCTATTGATTACTGGTATCGTAGGATTACTCGTATATGCTGCCGCTATTAAGCCACCAGACTTTTTAATTTGGTTAAATTTATTTTCTTTCGGTGGTTTAGAAGCAGCGTTCATTTGGCCGATTGTGTTAGGTTTATATTGGAAAAAAGGAAATGCAACTGGAGCTCTCGCATCTATTTTAGTTGGAGTAGGTTCCTATATGTTTATTCACCTTTGCTACCCTAATCCATTCGGTATACATACAGTTGTTTTCCCGATTTGCTTTGCATTTATCTCTTATATAATTGGTAGTATGGTTACGATGAAAAAAGTAGCATAAAAATATAGAAAAACGTAGGAACTTCTAATATGAAGTTCCTACGTTTTTTGGTTATACAAAATTTATCTTTTTCATTCTGTATTCCGTCATGTATTCATAAAGTAATAACAATTGATGGGATGGAGTTGAGGTCTATGAAAAAAATATTATTTTTAGGAGACCCAGGAATTGATGACTCTTTAGCAATTATGTATGGATTGTTGCATCCTGATATTGATATCGTTGGAGTCGTAACTGGATATGGGAATGTAACGCAGGAAAAGGCGACGAGTAATGCGGCGTATTTATTGCAAATAGCTGGCAGGGAAGATATACCTGTTATTAATGGTGCTAAAATACCTTTGTCTGGTGATTTTGTGACGTATTATCCAGAAATTCACGGAGCAGATGGCTTAGGACCTATTAAACCCCCAAAAGCTTTTTCACCAAATATAAAACCCTTTTGTGCATTTTTTGATATTCTTGAAAAGTATAAAGGAGAATTAATTATTGTTGATGCTGGTAGGTCAACGACACTAGCGACAGCATTTATTTTAGAAAAACCGATGATGAAGTATGTGAAAGAATATTATATAATGGGCGGTGCGTTCTTAATGCCTGGAAATGTTACACCAGTCGCAGAGGCGAATTTTCATGGTGATCCTATTGCGTCACAATTAGTTATGCAAAATGCAAAAAATGTGACAGTAGTGCCGCTTAACGTTACATCTGAAGCTATTATTACGCCGGAGATGGTAAAGTATATTACGAAACACTCTAAAACAAGTTTTAATAAGTTAATCGAACCGATATTTACGTATTATTATAAAGCTTATAAAAAGTTAAATCCCAAAATAACAGGTAGTCCAGTACATGACGTTGTTACAATGATGGTAGCGGCAAATCCATCTCTTTTAGATTACGTGTATCGCCGTGTTGATGTCGATACAGTTGGAGTTGCAAAAGGAGAAAGTATCGCTGATTTTCGCCCGCAACCTGATGCAAAAGCATTGAAAAATTGGGTGAAAATTGGTTGGTCATTACATTATAAAAAGTTTCTTGAAGATTTCGTGAAAATTATGACGTAGACATAATAGGAACATACAAGTTAAAATAATGGAGATGATTATTTAAATAATCATCTCCATTATTTTGTTTTTAAGAGATAAATAGAGAAGAGTTACACAATGGGAGAGGAATTTTACTTGAAAAAAACTATAGTATGCGCAGTGATTTTGGGTATTTTTGTTTTGCTGATATCGGGTAACTTTTTAGTGAAAAAAGTGTGGAGTTCAAATAATGATGATGCGCAGTACATAGCATCCTTTATTGAAGAACATAAAGATGAAAAGAATAGTGCACTTTTAATAAAAAGAAATGATAAAGTCGTGTATTCTGTAAATCCGGATGTTGTATTGCCAGTTGCTAGTACGATGAAATTAATTGTGGCGCTTGAATATACGAAACAAGTTACAGAGGGGAAAATCGATCCGTCTAGTTTCGTTTCAATTAATGATGTGAATCGTTATTATGTGCCGGGTACAGATGGTGGTGCACAAGATAGATGGCAAAATTATTTGCAAAAAAAAGAAAAGATAACTGAAGGAGCGGTTTCTTTAGAAGAAGTTGCAAAAGGAATGGTTAAGTTCAGTTCAAATGCAAATACTGAATATTTAATGGAAGTGTTAGGGCTAGATAACATTAATCGAAATTTACAAAGCTTATCGCTCCCTGCACACCAACCACTATTTCCGATTGTTTCATCATTATATATTCCAGGATATTTGCATAAAGAATTACATGTTCCAAAATATAAAATAGAGAAAAAGTTAAAAGAAATGTCCCAAGAGCAATATCGAGAGTATGCCATGATTATTCATGAACGCTTAAAAAAGAAGGGACCATTATTACAGAAGGAAATTCCTCTTTATTTAGAGGAACGATACGAAAAAATTTGGTCGGATAGATTGCCTGCTGCTTCGGCAAATGATTATATGGTATTGCTTCAAAAGGCAAATCATAAGGGTGGTCTTACAGAAGCTGAAGAAAAAGTGTGGGCGAATATCGTTGAAACAGATATGAGCGCAAAGAAATATCGTAAAACATTCAGGCATGCTGGACAAAAGAATGGTTATACACCATGGACGGTAACTAAAGCAGTTTATGCAATGGATAAACGCGGAAACTGTACAGAAATTGTTTTCTTAGCAAATAATTTAAATGAAGATGACAGTACTGAAATACGTAAACACTTAGCAAATTTACATTTCCAAGTGTTGCAAAGTGATAAGTATGATGCGACTTTTATTAAATAAACTCGGTGCTATAAGCACCGAGTTTATTTTTACGTACAAGCACTTTTTTGCCATCCCTGGGTATGATGGGTAGTAATACTTAGGTGAGAGGGGAAAAGGTGATGAAACAGAGTAAAGAAGAGTTTATAAAGAGTGAAGGCGCTGATTTCCCTGGGAAAACATATGTGGATTGTGTATTACAGCATGTATTTGATTTTCAACGCAATTATTTATTGAAAGATATGTTTCAAGTGCATAGGGCACATATTATTATGTTAACTGAAGAAAAGTTGATGAAAAGAGAAGAAGCTAAAGTTATACTAACAGCACTTAAAAAGGTAGAGGCAATTCCCAAGGATAGATTATTATATACGGAGCAGCATGAAGATCTTTTTTTCTTAGTTGAACATTTGCTTTCTCAAGAAGCAAAGTGTGAATTTGTAAGTAATATGCATATCGGTAGAAGTAGAAATGATATGGGTGTAACGATGTATCGCATGAGTTTACGGCAATTTGTATTGCGGTTAATGGAACATCATTTATTGCTGCAAGAAAGTATGCTGGAGCTCGCCGGTGAACATATGGAAACAATTATGCCCGCGTATACACATACCCAACCAGCGCAGCCGACAACATTTGGTCATTATGTTTTGGCAATTTACGATACGATGCAACGAGATTTAGAAAGAATGAAAAAAGCGTATCATCTTTTAAATCATTCTCCAATGGGGGCAGCTGCCCTTTCTACAACAAGCTTCCCAATTAAGCGAGAACGAGTGGCACAGTTACTTGGGTTTACAAATGTAATTGAGAACTCATATGATGCTGTTGCTGGAGCGGATTATTTATTAGAAGTTAGCTCGTTACTAATGGTAATTATGACGAATACGAGTAGGTGGATTCATGATTTTTTACTATTAGCGACGAAAGAATATGATGGGATTACTGTAGCGAAGCCATATGTGCAAATAAGTAGTATTATGCCGCAAAAACGAAATCCTGTTTCAATAGAACATGCCCGTGCTATTACGAGTAGTGCTTTAGGGGAAGCATTTACTGTATTTCAAATGATTCATAATACACCATTTGGCGATATTGTCGATACGGAGGATGACTTGCAGCCGTATTTATATAAAGGAATCGAAAAGGCGATTCGTGTTTTTTGTATTATGAACGCAGTTATTCGAACGATGAAAGTAGAAGAGGAAACGTTAAAAAATCGTTCATATAAACACGCGATTACGATTACAGATTTCGCAGATCTTTTAACAAAAAACTATGAAATACCATTTCGGCATGCACATCATGCAGCAAGTACGATTGCGAATATGTCATTGGAGCAGAAAAAGGATTTACATGAATTACATTTCAAAGACATAAATGTATACTTACAAGAAAATTTGAAAGTAAATTTATTAGAAGAAGAATGGAAAGAAATTATATCACCAGAAGCTTTTATTCAAAAAAGAAATGTATATGGTGGACCGAGTAAAAAAGAGATGGAGCGTATGATTAAAAATCGAAAAGAGTCATTTCAAAAAGAAGAAGAGGTATTTGAAAAGGAAAAACAAAGAATTTTACAAGCTGAAAATGATTTGAATACGTTAGCTTCGAATATTATTGAATCGTAAAAGAGGGATTTAATGAATTAATCGCCAATACTTAATGAAACTATAAATAGAGAGAAGAGATTGTCGATGATTCAATTACATGTATATGAAGAGATTCTTAATTTTACAGAAGAGGTTACACCATTTTTAGAGAAGAATGAGCAGGGAAATAATCTCATATTAGGTGTATTACAAGTTGTTCAAGAACCGATATTTATAGGAGTAGCAAAACAAGCGGAAGAAATTGCAGCTGTATTTCTTCAAACAGAAGAAAAGAAACAAATAATTGTTGCTACGTCTGAGATTTCGGCAGTAGCTATTAAGGAACTTGCAAAAGAGTTAACGAAAGTATATCCAAATATTCCTGGATTGATTGGTAATAAAAAAATCGTACAGAAATTAGCGGAAGAGATTGCAGTGTTAGAGAATAAGAAAACTAATGTTGCAATGGAGCAAGGTATATATGAATTAAAACAAGTAAAGAAAAAGTGGAACGGAGATGGAATCTTTCGAGAAGTAAGTAGTGATGAGCTAACATTAATAGAGCAGTGGATATATCAATTTTGCGAAGATGTGAAGCTTCCTACTACGAAAGAAGAAGCGAAACAAACTGCTCATACATTAATTACTAATCATCGTCTATTTGGTTTAGAAGTAGACGGGAAGATTGTTTCTGTAGCTGCAAAAACGAGACCGACTACAAACAATATAACAGTTAATTTCGTATATACACCGAAAGAAGCTCGGAAAAAAGGGTACGCATCTAGTTGTGTCGCTGCACTTAGTCAACGTATGTTAGATGAAGGCTACAAAACAACTACATTATATACGGACCTGGCAAATCCAACATCAAATAAAATTTATCAAGAGATTGGTTATGAGAAGATGATGGAGTCTGTACTCATATTTTTAGAGAAATAGAATGAAAAGGCACGCTATTATAGCGTGCCTCTTTGTTATTCATCAATTCGAATTACTTCACCCTGCGGGAAATTCTCAGTTTCTAGTAAGTTACGAATAGCTTTCGCAACATATTTAGGTGACAGTAGCTTTCCTTCTTCTTTTAATGCGGTGAATCGATCTAAGTTAATAAAGTCTTCCTTATTTGTTTCACGAATTTGTGCTTGCATATTTGTATCAACAACACCAGGTGCGAAAGCGACAGTTTTTACAGGATATTCTTTCTCCGCTTCTTCAGTAGCTACGCACTGTGTAAACATATTTACACCGGCTTTCGTTGTACAATAAGCTCCCCATCCGAAATAAGGATTTTTTCCTGCTCCAGATGAAATATTTATAATGCGTTTTTCTACTTTCCAGTCTTTCGTATGTTTCATGAAAGTGGAAGTAAGGATCATCGGTGCGATTAAATTAATATGAACGTTCGTAATGAATTGTTCACTTTCTGACTTTTCAATAGGTTTCATTGGTGCAAGTGTTCCTGCATTATTAATTAAATGAATCGATGAGACATTGTCTTTTTGAATAGATGAAAAGACTTCGTTAAAATGAGTTTCTAAATTATGTACATCTTGAAGATCTATGGAATGGAAAATACAATTGCTGTTATATTGTTCTGCGAGTTTAGTAAGCTCTTTATTTTCTCTTCTAGAAATAGAGATGATACTCGTGTTTTCTTCTAACAATTGCGTGGCAATTGCCTCGCCTAAACCTTGTGAAGTTCCTGTTACGATAACGTAGCGCATAGTGTAATAAACTCCTCTCCATATATGTGGAATTTTGTTGGACAACGTACGTTGCATAGTTTGTCTACATTTTATAGTATAGAGCACTTTTTACTATAAATGAAATGAGATGATTGTGTGCCTTTTATGAATCGCTTTACGACAACTGTAACTGGTGCCGTCACGTTCACTGGGAACACGTTGGGACTAAGTCCTACATCACCTGCACCAAACAATAACTTCGGTACGATTGATGTGTTTACAACGATAAATACATCGCTTCAAGTACCTGGATTCCCGGTAGGAACAACGAATGACTGGCCATTAAATTCTTCAAGTGCAATTTTGAACCTTCCAGCAGGGAGTAGTGTTTTATACGCAGAACTAGTATGGGCCGGCACATACCGGACCGATACAGAGGATGTTACAGCATTTTTAAATGATAATATTTCATTTACAACACCAGCAGGAACATTTTCTGTTGCACCAGATCCTGCCACTGCGCAGCAAGGTTCAGTTGGGAACCAGTTTTATTATGTTCGCTCTGCTAATGTAACGAATCTTGTTAATACAGGGGGAGCGGGAACATATACAACGGGTGCTGTACCGGCTACAAGAACTTCTGCTGATCCAACAGTCAGTCGTTCAGCTGGTTGGACGCTTGAGGTAGTTTATCAAAATGCAAGTTTACCTCTTAGGAATTTGTCAGTGTATGCAGGTCAAGAAATTATCGATGCTTCATCGCCACCAGTTGATGCTACTATTTCAGGTTTTGCAACGCCATCTACAGGTGCTGTTACAGGGAGAGTACTTGTAACAGCTCAAGAAGGAGATTCTAACATTGTTGGAGATCAACTTCGCTTTGGACCGAATGCGAATGCTACAGTTGCTTTATTCGGACCGAGAAATCCCGCAAATAATTTCTTTCAGTCACAAATTTGTAATGATAGTGGGAATTTAGATACAACTGGCACCTTTGGAAATTTGAATCAGCCGTTAGGGATAGCTTTAGCCGTCCGAAGACAAGGGTGGGATATTACGAATGTAGATGCTTCGTCATCCTTAGTAAATAATCAAACGTCAGCGACTGTTCGCTTCGTTACAAATGGAGATGGATATGCTGCAGCTGGTTTTGGTGTTCAAATTGATGCGACAGGGCCAATTATAAATCCCGTTAAATCTGTTGATAAAACCGTTGCAGCAGTAGGTGATATTCTCACTTATACGATTACTGTTCCGAATACAGGGACAGGAAGTGCAGAAAACGTTGTATTACAAGACAGTATTCCGAATGGAACGACGTTTATAGCAGGCAGTGTTACAGTAGGTGGAGTAACTCAGCCGAGCGCCAATCCAGCTAGTGGAATTAATTTAGGAACGATACCGAATAATGCTCAAAGAGTTGTTACATTTCAAGTGAGAGTTACGTCATTCCCAAGTCCAAATCCAATTTCAAATCGTGCAATGGTGTCATACCAATTCCGTCCTTTTGTTGGAAGTCCTCCTATCACAAGTACAGCTTCTTCAAATACAGTACAGACGACGGTAAATCGCGCAAATGTAAGTTTGCAAAAATCTGTAGATTTACAGACGGCAACACTTAATGATGTATTAACGTACACAGTTAATGTGACGAATAATGGGAATGTCGCTGCAAATAATGTGATTTTTGTTGATAGTATACCTGCTGGAACAACGTTTGTAACAAATAGTGTTACGGTAAATGGAGTAGCTCGACCAGGAGCGAATCCAGCAAGTAGTATTAATCTTGGAAGTATTAATGCTTCGCAAACGACTGTAGTACGCTTTCAAGTTCGAGTGACATCTAATCCTCTTGTAAATCCAATTCCGAACCGTGCAAGTGCAACGTTTAACTTTATTCCGGTTCCTGGTCAACAACCGGTTTCAGGCCAAGCGACAAGTAATACAGTATTTACTACAATAAATATAGCCGATATAAGAACGAGAAAAACAGTAGATAGAGCTTTTGCGACAATTAATGACGTTCTTACGTATACCGTTACAATTGAAAATACAGGAAATGTACTGGCGACGAACGTTATTTTTCAAGATCCAATCCCAATTGGAACGACTTTTATACCAAATAGTGTAACTGTTGATGGAGTTTCGCAACCTGGGGCAAATCCAGCGACTGGGTTTACGGTAGCGAATATATCTCCAGGTGGAAGTAGAACGGTGACTTTTCAAGTACGAGTTACATCTACCCCATCAGGAGGAACGATTGCGAATCGCGGTAATGTATCTGCTAATTTCGTCGTTATTCCGAATCAACCGCCAGTAACGATTAATAGGCAAACGAATACCGTTGTAACACAAGTTAATACAGGTGGTTTAAATGTAATAAAAGAAGTGAATACAACGCAAGCAGCAGTAGGGGATACTTTAACGTATACGATTGCCGTTCAAAATACAGGAAACGTTCCGCTAACAAATGTATTTTTCCAAGACCCTATTCCTTCTGCTGTTTCATTTGTTGCAAATTCTGTAACAATTAATGGAGTACCGCAAAGTGGATTGAATCCGAATCCAGGATTTTCTCTTCCAAATATTCCTGCGGCTCAAACGGTTGTAGTCACATTTGACGTATTAATTGTACAGGATCCAGAAAATGAAGATATTTTAAATCAAGCAAATGTAACAGCAAGTTTTCAAGTGAATCCGAGTGAACCACCAGTAACAATTAATGTTCCTAGTAACATTGTTAACACAACTGTACAATCGGGGAATTTTGAAGTTGTGAAAGCAGTCAATACGGATGTTGCAACGGTAGGGGATGTTTTAGTATATACAATCGAAATCATAAATGCAGGTAGTGTACCAGCGACAAATGTATTTTTCCAAGATTCAATTCCGCAAGGGACATTATTTATTGAAAACAGTGTATTAGTTAATGGTGTTTTACAAGAAGGAGCAGATCCAGAACTTGGATTCCCACTAAATAATTTGCCTACTGGCACAAGTGTAATTGTTTCGTTTGAAGTATTAATTGATGAAATTCCCCAAGGAAATAATGTCGTAAATAATGCGAATGTAACTGGAGATTTCCTTGTAAATCCAACAGAGCCACCAATTACTGTAACAGTACCAAGTAATACTGTTATGACAGTTGTGAATTCTTCAGGGCTAAATGTAATGAAGAGCGTAAGTGCTAGTGAAGCCGGTGTAGGAGATACGTTAACGTATACAGTTCGTATACAAAATAGTGGAACAGTAGCAGCGACAAATGTATCATTCCTTGATCCGATTCCACCTGGAACAACGTTTGTTGCGAATAGTGTAACAATAAACGGGATATCTCAACCTGGTTTAGATCCGACAACTGGATTTCCGCTTGCTAATATTCCGGTAGGTACGATGGTAACAGTTACTTTCCAAGTGTTAATTACAAGTGTACCATCAAATAGAGTTCTTCCGAATAATGCGAATGTCACTGCTGATTTCCAAGTAAGTCCTCTCCAGCCACCAATTACAATTGTAACGATTAGTAATATTGTTGTGACGCGAGTGAATGTAGGATCACTTAATGTAATGAAGAGTGTAAATACACCACAAGCAGGTATAGGAGATACGTTAACGTATACGATTCTTATTCAAAATACAGGAACTGTTCCTACAACAAATATCATTTTTCAAGATCCAATCCCAACTGGAGCTACATTTGTAGCGAATAGTGTAACGATAAATGGAGTTGTTCAGCAAGGCGCGAATCCTATGACAGGTTTTCCAGTACCAAATATTCCAGTCGGGCAAACCGCTACAATTACGTTTCAAGTTACAGTGACGAGTGTTCCAAGTGGAGGGAATATAAGAAATCAATCGAACGTTACTGCAAGCTTCCTTATAAATCCGGCAGGACCTCCTATAACGACTGTTACGAATAGTAATTTTGTAGTGACACAGGTAAATACGGCACAGTTAAATATACAAAAATCTTCATCTGTACAACAAGCAGCACTTGGAGAGACTTACACGTATTCTGTTGTCATTCGAAATAATGGCACAGTACTAGCGACGAATGTTTCTTTCATTGATCCGATTGCAACAGAAACAACATTTGTCGCAAATAGTTTAACGATAAATGGAACGCCTCAACCTGGCTTTGACCCAAATGTTGGTTTCCCGCTCCCTAATATCGCAGCGGGAACATCATTGACAGTAACGTTCCAAGTTACGGTAGTTGCACCGTCTACACGTGGAGCAGTATTAAACACAGCATCTGCTACAGCCACTTTTTTATTAAATCCTTTACAACCGCCTGTAACAACGACAAATTCAAGTAATACGACAGTAGTTACAATACCGTTACCTCCTCCTGGTGAAGTAACAGCAACAAAAACTGTAAATGTTGCTGCTGGAGCTGTTGGAGATGTATTAACGTATACCGTTCTAATAACGAATGTAGGAATTATACCTGTTACAGATGTACTCTTCCAAGATGTCATTCCAGAAGGAACAACATTTGTAGCAAATAGTGTAACGATAGGTGGAATACAGCAACTTGGTTTAAATCCTGAAATAGGATTTACAGTTACTCCGTCATTAAATGCTGGTGGAAGTATTACGGTAACATTCCAAGTGACGATTACAGAAATTCCAGATAATGAAGTCATATTAAACGATGCTGACGTTACATTTACTTCACAACCAAATCCGCAGGAACCACCGATTACGCAAACGATATTAACAAATTTAGTCGTTACGACGATTAATATAGCGTCTATTTTCCCATTAAAACTAGTAGATAAAGAGGCAGCAACGGTTGGAGAAATATTAACTTACGATGTACTAATTTTTAACTTTGGAACAGTGCCGGCAACAAATGTTCAATTTCTTGATTCTAGTACGAGTGGTGTAGCATTTGTTCCAGGAAGTGTGAGTATAAACGGAATACCAGAGCCTGGATTAGATCCGTTCATAGGCTTTACAGTTCCAGATATACCTGTAGGTGATTTTGTACTTGTCACATACCAAGAGATGGTAACGAGCATACCTCAAGGTGGAACAGTTGTTAACTTTGTGGATGTTACGGCTACATTTGCTGTAAGTGAAACAGAGCCGCCTATTACTGAAACAACGACAAGTAACACGACATTAACGAAAATAAATGAATCTGGTTTGAATGCTTTAAAATCAGTAAGTCAGCCGGTTGTTGCAGTAGGAGATACAATCACATATACAACAGTAGTTCAAAATACAGGAACAGTGACAGCGACGAATGTTCAATATAGTGATGTATTACCTTCCTCTATAACATTCATACCGAACAGTGTAACGATAGACGGTGTGTTACAACCTGGATTCAATCCTAATAATGGATTCCCGCTTCCAGATATAAATCCAGGTGAAAGTGTAAAAGTAACCTTCCAAGTAACCGTCGTCAGTGTGCCATCAAACGGAACGATTGCCAATACGGCAAATGTGACTGGAAGCTTTATATTAGTACCAGGAGAACCACCAGTTATAGTAAACCAACCAAGCAATACAACACTCACAACTGTAAATAGAGGACGATTTAATGTTATAAAACAGGTGAACAGGGCTGCGACTCTCGTTGGCGATGTATTAACGTATACAGTGCAAATAACGAATACGGGAACAGTAACAGCTAACAATGTTCAGTTTATTGATACGATTTCAGCAGGAGCGTCATTTGTCCCAAATAGTGTAACGGTAAATGGAACTCCGCAACCTGGTTTAAATCCGATTACTGGGTTTGGAATTGGCGATATACTTGTTGGCAATACGACTATAGTGACGTTCCAAGCGACAGTGACAAATATTCCATCTTCAGGAACGATAACGAATGTTGCAAATATAACAGGAAGTTTTACTTTAGTACCAGGAGAACCACCAGTTGTAGTAACAGAGCCGAGTAATACGACAATAACAAGGGTAAATAGAGGGCGATTCAATGTTATAAAAACTGTCAACAAACAGGCGACACGATTAGGAGATACGTTAACGTATAGTGTGCAAGTTACAAATACAGGAACGGTAACAGCGACAAATGTGCAATTTATTGACGTTCCATCACCTAGTTTAGAATTCGTTCCAGGGAGTGTACAGATAAATGGGATTCCGCAAGTAGGTTTAGATCCTTTTGTAGGCTTTTCATTACCGGATCTCCCAGTAGGAGATAGTGTACTCATAACGTTTGAAGTAACTGTAATCTCAATCCCGCCTTCTAATAGCATTATGAATTCGGCGAGTGTAACGGGTAGTTTTGAACTTATTCCAGGAGAACCACCGTTTACAATTACGAGTTCGAGTAATACGACAGTAACTCCAGTAAATAGAGGCAGTTTAGATATGCTAAAAGAAGTAGATCGTCCAATTGTTGGAGTAGGAGAAACGGTAACGTATACTGTTCGTATATTAAATACTGGTACGGCTGATGCGATGAATGTTCAATTTATAGACGTGTTATCTCAGGAAGCTGATTTTGTCCCAAATAGTGTAACGATAAATGGAATACCACAGCCGGGGTTAAATCCACAGATTGGATTTACGATACCAGATATCCCAGTCGGTGAAACGGTGATTGTAACATATGAAGCTACGATTACAAGTTTTCCTGATGGTGGTACGGTAGTGAACGTTGCTGGGGCATTAGCAGAGTATATTTTAGTACCAGGAGAGCCACCAGTTACAGTGATGGACACAAGTAATACAGTTATTGTAACGGTAAATACTGCAATTTTATTTGTTGCAAAAGGAGCGGATTTTGAAGTAGCAATGGTAGGAGATGTTGTCACTTACGGAATTGCTGTTATAAATGATAGTACAGTTCCTGTGACGAATATTATTTTAACAGACATCATTGACCCAAATACGTTATTTATAAATGGCACGGTAACAGTAAATGATGTACCTTTTCCATTTGCCAATCCGAATACTGGTATCCCTTTAGGTAATTTTCAGCCAAATGATGCAGCGATTATTAATTTCCAAGTTGTAATAACAGGAGGGCAAATAAATAATTTAGTTACAAATACAGCTACAGCGAATGGGCTTGCAACTGTAAATCCTAATGAGCCGCCAGTAGTAGTTGAAGGCGATAGTAATACAGTTGTTATCCCTTTTATTCCTCAAAATGTTTCAACAACAGTCGTAAAAACGGCAGATCTTCAATCAGCAACGATAGGCGATGTTATTACGTTTACGACAGTTATTACGAATACGGGGGATACAGCGATACAAAATATTCGTTTTCAAGATATGTTAGATAGTAGTTTTCGATTTGTTCCTGGAAGTGTAACTGTTGATAATACGCCAGTGCCAAATGTAAGCCCAGTATTAGGGTTTCTTATAGGAAGTTTAAATCCAGGTGAAGCACGGACAGTTTCGTTCCAAGTAACAGTTCAGAGTGCACCAAGCGGTTCAGGAAATTATATTAATCAAGCGAGTATTCGCTTCGAACATCAAGTAGGCACAGTATTGCCACCTGTTACACAAATAATAGATAGTAACATAGTTGTCATTCCATTTGTTCCAACGATAGAACAAATTTGTGAAATAAACTTTAATTGTTTAGACAAAATTCCATTTCACTGTTCCCCGTGTAATCAGTTGCGAATAAATAAAAAATAAACACAAAAAGAGCATCCTGAAAGAATAGGATGCTCTTTTTGTTTAGATTAAGTAGCTTCTTCTTCGGGAGAAGTGAAAAATTCGTTGACTTTGTTGGAGAGTAGAAATGGAATAGCTCCTTTTATAACGGAAATGTCCCAGTCCCACCATGCAAGGTTTTCTAGTTTTTCAATGATTTCTTGCGGGAAACGATATCGAACTAGTTTGGCAGGATTACCAGCGACGATTGCATATGGAGGTACGTCTTTTGTAACAACACTCTTGGCCCCGATAATGGCCCCGTTACCAATTGTAACACCAGATAAAATGCAGGATTGATAACCAATCCATACATCATTGCCGACTACGATATCACCTTTTGAAGAAGGATGCCCAGTAATGTGTGCTCCTTCTTCGAAGAGGACATTAAATGGATAAGTTGTTATCCAATCAGCACGATGTTCACCGCCAAGTACGAAAACGACTTCTTCTCCTAATGAACAAAACTTACCTATTTTTAATTTTGTTTCATCATTCCAAGAAAAAATAATAGGGCCTACTTTACTGTAAGTATAATCACCGATATCATATTTATTATATTCAGGTTTTTGATTTAAATATAACATACCAATTTTAGCATCCTCTCTAAAGAAAGTAATGGATATGGAACATTATATGCAAGGTGAAGTAAGGCGAACTATGTTGTATGAAATAGTAATGTGCAAAAATGTTAGTAGGCAAGATGAATAAAAGGGAGTGAAATGTATGAGATACGAAATGGGATTATATAATAAACCTTTTCAGTCGATTCAATTAGGAAAAAAAGTATATGAAGTACGCTTATACGATAAAAAACGTCAACTTATAAAACAAGACGATGAAATTGTATTTACGAACCTTACGACAGCAGAACCGATGGCTGTAAAAGTAACGGAGATAAAACGATACGAAAGCTTTAAAGCAATGTACGAACAAATTGATAAAAAATTATTTGATTGTGAAGAACTTAGTATAAAAGAAATGTTAGAAAGTACATACGGAATATATACGAAAGAACAAGAAAAAGAATGGGGAACAGTTGCGATTGGTGTTGAGGTAATAAAGTGAGAAGAAATCGCGGTGTAGCTATAATTATACAAGGTGGTAAAATCGCTCTTATAAAACGTGTTCGAGAAGGTGAAATGTATTTTGTTTTTCCAGGCGGGGGAATTGAAGAAGGAGAAACACCTGAAGAAGCAACGAAGCGAGAGGTTTATGAAGAATTAGGGGTACATATACAAGTGGAGCATCTGATTACAAAGGTGGAGTATAAAGGTACGGAGTATTATTATAATGCCCATATTATAGGTGGAGTTTTCGGAAGTGGTAAAGGCGAGGAGTTCGAGCTGAAAGATAGAGGGAGCTATATTCCTTTATGGATGCCGGTAAATGAGTTGCCAAATTTAAATGTAAAACCTTATGATATGGCCAAATGTGTATTTGATTATTATGGAATATAAGGTCTGACAACATACAAAAAAAACCATTGACATAGCCTTCTGATTTAAGTATTGTATTCGAGTATGTTTATAATCAGGAGGTTTATATGAGCAATCAAACTACTACACATCATGTGAAAATGACAACAGCAGATCCATCTGGAATTGGTCTATTTGGATTAGCGATGGTAACACTTGTAGCATCATCTCAAAAGTTAGGCTTAACAGATGGCGTTTCACTTGTATTACCATGGGCAATCTTTTTAGGAGGATTTGCACAAATCTTTGCATGCATTCACGATGCAAAGCATAACAATACGTTCGGTACAACAGCATTTGGTGCGTACGGCCTATTTTGGTTAGGTGTTGGAATGACTTGGTTAATTCAACTCGGAGTATTTGGCGAAAAATTAGCCCAAACTGCAGATTCAAAACAGCTTGGTGTAGCCTTTATCGGATACTTGATTTTCACGATCTTTATGACAATTGGTGCAATGGAAACACATAAAGTATTATTTATGATTTTCGTCCTTATTGATTTCTTATTTATTGGTCTTTCATTAAGTACTTTGGGTGTTATGCCGCACGCAATGCATAATTTAGCAGCGTATTCTGAACTATGTATTTCATTATTATCTTTCTATGGTTCAGCAGCAGCCGTGTTAAATACACACTTCGGAAAAGTTGTATTACCAGTTGGAAAACCATTTGGTATTTTTAAAAAGTAATAAAAAAGAACAGATGATTGTATAGTCATCTGTTCTTTTTTATTTATTTATTTATTGCTACAGCAGTAGATCCTGTCATTTCGGAAATCTTTTGAGAGCTTGCTGGGCTACCATCTATCGTTACATGAACTTGTTGCTTAGGGTTCGAGGTAACAACCCAGGCGTTTGGTAAATAGCGTGATTTATGAGATAAGGTTGAAGGGATGTTTAAAATGTCTCCCATTGCGTACAATGTTGCTGACGAGCCCCCGTCCATTGCCATTGCATTTATGGCCCCTTTTTCATAAAGAATATCTTGGCAGTCTCTTAAAGAAGCTCCGATACTATGAGGTTGTCTTCCATCAATGATGAAAAACATAATTGATCCATCTTTTTTCTGAGCCATAATACTTCGGGGACCATAGCCCCATCCGCCATCATTTGTAATCATTTTTTCGCCATTTACAATTAGTTGAGGCATAAAGCCAGCAGCGGAAACGACATTCTTATTTAACAGTTGATTAGCAGAAAACTCTCCTGAAACCATTTGTCCGTATTTTGTAAGTCCACTGACGAGAGTAGGGGTATTAATGTCTTGCGGTGTGTTTATAACTTTCCCGTTTTCAATAACAATACCGATGCCTGTTTTACCACCACCATGCCCCGTTTCATCCCAGAACCCACTAGCATTTACAGCAGCAAGTGCATGGTTTCGTTTTGCCATGACATATATTTTTTCTCCAACGTCTTTCCCTTCTGAACCTTGTTGTGTAACGAGCTTTACATTTAATGGATTACTAATAGTCATTAATTTACCTTCAAAAAAATGATCATTGTATTTTTTCTTTATCGTTTCAATCGAAACGTTTAATGGTGCATTTTTCTTTCGCTCTAATTCTTGTTTTGAAAGTTTAGTATTGGCAAAATCGCTGTTTTTCCATTTTGGATTTGTAATGGATTGAGAAATATCATTTAACTCGTTATCAGACAGTAATGTAATTTTTGCGTATTGCGGATGTTGAGACGTTAAAATACTTTCCGCTGCGATGACACGTAAATTATGGCCGTATGAAGTGCCAAATAGAATAATGGCACCCACTGTTAATAATAGTGCTGTCAAAAGGGATGATATTTTTAAAAGTCTAATAAAAAATTTTTTCATTAGAAAGACTCCTCTTTTTGTAAGATCGAAATTGTTTGTTACCTAAAAATAATGAAATGTGTAAATGGCCTTTCGCATTATATATGCAACATATTAAATGTGAAAGGATGTATATACAATAAGTTGAGAAACTAGATTTGGCAATAGATGAATATGAATGTTAATACTCAAAATGAAAAGGGAATAGTCAGATGTACCATTTCTTTTAACATAAATGAAAAGGATATAAATTGAATGAAAATAATAATTGAAATTGATTCTCATTATTAATATAATGAGAATGAGAATCAATTATTGTAAGAGGGGGATGCCAAAGTGGCGAAAATTTTAATAGCGTATGCAAGTATGTCAGGGAATACAGAGAGTATTGCTGACTTAATTAAAGTAAGTTTAGATGCCTTTGATCATGAAGTAGTATTACAAGAGATGGAAGGTATGGATGCTGAAGAATTATTAACTTATGATGGAATCATTTTAGGATCTTATACATGGGGTGATGGTGAATTACCATTTGAAGCGGAAGATTTCCATGATGAGTTAGAAAATATAGATTTAACGGGTAAAAAAGTGGCTGTTTTTGGATCAGGTGATACGGCGTATGAGCTGTTTTGTGAAGCGGTAACGATATTTGAAGAACGTCTTGTAAAATGTGGGGCAGAACTTGTACAAGAAGGATTGAAAATTGAATTAGCTCCAGAAGATAAAGAAGACGTTGAAAAATGCAGTGATTTTGCAATTGCTTTTGCCGAGAAGTTCTAGGAACGGGAGTGTCAACGTGGAAACAATGTTAAGTGCAACTGCTATTACAAAGTTAAGAGATGGAAAGCTTTTGTTAGCTACTACATATAATGGTTTATTCATTGAAAAAGATGGAGAATGGAAACAGGCTTTAACTGGTTTCCAAAAACGAATTCGAGATTTACATAGTGAAGGTAACGTAGTTTACGGAGTAGGAGACGAAGGAGTTTTTATTCGTAGTATGAATGGTGGAGAAGCGTGGACGATCCAGCGCTTTCCAACGAAAGCAACGGGCTGGAATGTATGTAGTAATGAGAATGGAACAGTAATTGCTCATGGAGATAAAACACTGTATCATTCTAATAATTTTGGTTCCACATGGGAGACTATTCAGCCATTTCTTAATTACGGTAGTGAGGCACCATCTATTCGATCATTATTTTTATATAAACATTACTTATTTATCGGTACGAAAATACATACTAAATATGGTGGTGTTTGGCTTTTTGATTTAGAGACACGTAAATTAAAAAGGATTAAAATAGCGATGAATCAGATGATTTCTGCGTTGACTATACATAATTCCTATTTAGTAGCGGCAAGTGGATCGTGCAAGGGGATTAGCGGAAATATTTCTTTTTGCAGAATAAATGAGAGTATCGAAAGTGATAAAATAGGTTGGCATACATGTCAAAGTGAACAAAAAGCGAGTAGTTATTTAGATTTAAGTGTGGATCAACATGTGTTATATACAACATCAACGCAAAATAAGGCGGGAATTAGCACTGTTTGCCGTGTGCTTCTTGAAGAAGGAATTGTTACAGTATGTGATTCGGTTAAAGGGCATGGTTGGCGCATTGTTAATGAAAAAGAAGGCTATGTTGTAGCTGGATCAGGTGAATTAAAAACGATGCAGTGGAAAAAAAAAGCTGTATAACTTTAAAAAAACTTTACTTTTATTATATTGGTATGATATAGTTACTTTAAACCATTTTACTTTTAATAATATAGAGATTTAAATGAGCTGTAACTTCCGAGGAGGATAGCAATGTTAAATCTCCTCTGGGGTTGCAGTTTTTTAATATATGATGTATTATTGTAAAGTGGTTGAAAATGAATATGTACATATAGGTACATTGTAGGAGGATTTTTTAAATGCAAAACGGTAAAGTAAAATGGTTTAACGCAGAAAAAGGTTTCGGTTTCATCGAGGTTGAAGGCGGAGAAGACGTATTCGTTCATTTCTCAGCTATCCAAGGCGACGGCTTCAAATCTTTAGAAGAAGGTCAAGAAGTTACTTTCGAAGTAGAACAAGGTAACCGTGGACCTCAAGCTACAAACGTAAACAAGAAGTAATTATGAAAAAAGAAGGGCTTGCCCTTCTTTTTTTTTGCGTTTTTATTGAATATCCTCCTATGTACATGTAATAATAAGACTGAATTTTTGATTTTTATGCGAAGTTTTTCATGCATAAAGTGCATTAATAAATAAATACTGAAAATAAAGTATGTGTGTGAAAAGGAATTTAGAAAGAGGTAAATAAATTGAAAAACGCTACACACTTCATTGTGTTTGATATTGAAAGGAATTTTAGGCCGTATAAATCAGAAGATCCGTCAGAAATAGTTGATATTGGAGCTGTAAAAATAGATGTGAGTACAATGAAGGTTATTGGAGAATTTTCAGAGTTAGTAAAACCAAGTGCCCCATTAACTCGTCATACAACAAAATTAACTGGAATTACAAAGAAAGATTTAATAGGTGTAGGGAATTTCCCTCAAATTATAGAGAAATTTATTCAGTTCATCGGAGAAGATTCAATATTTGTTTCATGGGGAAAAGAAGATTACCGTTTTCTATCTCAAGATTGTACATTATACGGTGTAGAATGCCCATGTATGGAAAAAGAGAGTAGATTTGATGTGCAAAAATTTGTTTTTCAGGCGTATGAAGAATTATTTGAGCATACACCAAGTTTACAATTTGCAGTGGATCAGCTCGGCTTAACGTGGGAAGGGAAGCAGCACCGAGCTTTAGCAGATGCTGAGAATACAGCAAATATCTTTCTGAAAGTATATGGCGAGAGAGATATTAACAAGCGATACAAGAGACATGGTGAGCTTGAACTTGTAAAGAACGGAAAACTAACAGAAAAAGCGAAAAAAAGGATGCGGAAATGGGTGTTTAAAGAACTGAGAAAAAATACAGAGCGTCCTTTTGTATGGAGTGCATTTGAAAGTAGTGACACGTGGGAAGGTATAACGGAAAGATATTATATAAGTGAATCAGCAGTAGAACTTCTGAAAAAACACTTTCCTACTGCGGTGAGAAAAGCGGAGCGGCAGCTTAGGTATTTGGCTGAGATGGAGAAAGTAGTAGAAGAAAGTTAGTAATAAAATTTATTTTATTCATATGTACAACTAGACTTCAGGATTAAGTTGCTGAAGTTTAGTTGGAAAATTCACGGCTTGTCCTGTATTGTTAATGGAATATTTTGTTGTTTTTAGTACGGATATACATAGAAAAGAGTGTAGTTTAATGGAAGCAATCTTTAACATTTTAACCGTTTTAGTTTTTTTGATAATATTTACCACACTATTTGCACTAATTACACTTCCTTTCATAGCAAAGAAGAAGAATTGGAAAAAGCTTAATATATCTTTAGCTCGTGGTGTATTAAAGATTAAAATCGAAGAGTAAGGTAAGAGTCTTATACAAGGGAGGTGTGATAGTGATAGACTTGGAAATCAAAGATGTCACCGTACAGATGGAATTAAATGGTGTCTTTTGGAATGAGGATGGAATTGCTGAAATGATGGTGACTACAAAGGCGGAGCATTCTCTTATTCTTCGTCTAGTAGTTGACTTAGAAAGTAAAACGATTCGTGCGATGAATGCCGAGATAGTGGGTGGGTTCTGTCCTCTATGTAAACAGAAAAGGAACGAATGTAGTGAACTTAATGACGTGCAAAATAAAATGGATATTTTAGAAGAAGCCTACGATTGGGTGAGAGAGCATCCGGAATATCGTTTTCAATTATCTTTTTACGAGTACAATAAATTTGAGGTAGTAAAGTGAAATTTTCATTTTAACAACATACATAATGACTAAAAGGAAAAACACCAAAAACTTATAGAAGGACTTGGTCAACTAGGAATATTGAAGTAGATGTCTCTCATGGAAATACGCTTGTACAACAAGGAAGGAATCTGCTTGATGCTACAAGAAATGTCATCTTGGAGCAAAAATATTTTTTAAAAATAAGCATATTTGTTATAAAGAAGAAAAACCGATTCTTAGTAGAATCGGTTTTTAGTATAAATGTCAACTATGTCCCAAATAAAAGAGCGCTTGTTAATAGAGCTCAGTAAAAATAGGTATATGGAAGCATTTATTCGATCCCATTCGGATCATAAGAATACTGCTGTTTATTCTCAATCCGCTCAATTACGTCTTCTAATTCATCCGGCTTCAGAAACTCAATGGGAGAGAAGCCTTTCTCAAAAGTAAGTGTGTCAGCCTCAATCATTAATACATATCGGGCGTTTACCTTTGCGATATGTATTAGGTCTCCGAAATCAGCAAGCAAAGCCTTCACAGAGATATGATCTGCTTTTAGCTTTAATTCCACTTCAGGGGCGTGCTCGACGATTTGAGCGGTAGCTTCCATTACTTCTTCTGTTGAAAATTGTTCCATAATTTCGCGTTTCGGACTGGCAGCCCATACTTCCATCGCTTGGTCGAACTGTTCACGTTCTTCAGTACCTTCTTCAAATACATCTTCAATTTGGTCGTATACCATGTCCATTACTTGTGTTTTCATAATTTCAGGCATAGAGCGTTCGTATTCGACGAATTTTAAGAAGTCTTCAAAGTAGCGGGCGTGTGATGCTTGGTGTATTTTTAGTTCGCCAGGCTCCACCATACCTTCTTCAGGCATGTATGGGTACTGGATAGATTTCATATTCTTTGTTGTGATGGCCATTTCAACGTTACGAATAAGTGTTGATTCATCAGAAATGGAAGCAACCTTTGGTTCGAAGTCACATTTCATTACGAATACGAATGGATCATCAAAGTATTTGCGTAGTTTTGCTTGAGCGATTAAAAACACACCACCACGTACAGCGCTTGTGTCAAGGTATGTATAAACGAGAGGTTCGCTCATATCTTTGAAGTTTTCTTTTGTTTCTGCAAAGCGAATACGATTAAATAAGTTGTAATGAGGGTTTGAATCGAGTTCATGCCCTTCTTCTACAATAAAGCGACCGATCTTCGTTGGGGCTTGTTCTGTTTTTGCGTGACGTTCTACTTTTCGCTTTGAAATTTTTAATAATTCACCATTCAAAAATTCTTTTAAAGAGCTATCTTCATACTCTTCAGCGTCTAATGTTTGAAAATGTTTATAGCGCTTATCAACTGCTTCACCTTTTCCTTCTACTTGTACTACATAAAAGGAAAGAAAATTTATTTCAAAATCCATATTTATCACCTTGTTTCATTTCATTAACTCTTATCAGTATAGAGATGGAAAAAACTTTCGTCAATTTATATAAGGAAGGGGGAGCCCCTTCCTTATATATTTGTTATTTTCGAAATTAAAATCCGTCTTCTAATGCTGAAAATGGAATATTTAGCCTATTTTCTACTGTACGTAAACGCTGATTTAAGCGGTTTAATCTACGCGTATGACGCTCAACTGTGTTTTCTAGTTGACGTACTCTTTGCTCAAGCTCATTTACTCGTCTTTCTAATTGACGGTTTCCAGTACCAGGGAAAGAGATTGGAAGTTGAAATTGTCGATTTTGATCATATGGATTAAATTGTTCTGTTTGATCTATATATTGTTGGTATTGTGCCTGTAAATCATACTGAGGTTGGTAACCATATTGGTTAAATGAATCATAAGGATTGTAGGGATACATAAAAACATCCTCCATTTCTTTATAATAGGTTAAATTCATCATAATGTATGTGCAAAAGCGGAGTAGTGGCACGGCAAATACCTATATACACTGAAGCGAATGATTGTTTTTACCTATAAAAGCTCGGTTTAAGTTGTTTAATAATGATCACATATGAAAAATCGGTATTACGGTTTCTAAAGCATGCAGATGAATAGAGAGGTGAAATGAAAGAGTGTTACATTTGTATTTCATCTGTTGAATGGTATATACTGGATGGAGATAGGTTGCATAAAAGTTACAATTTTATCAAACTCGAAAATTTATATAAATATGTATAGACATTTACAAAAGAAAAGAGTAATTTTAATAGAGTAAAAAACAACTTGTAACATTTTCTAAATATATTGTAAAATGATTGTAACAAAAGATACATAAAAATGAAATAATACATAAGAAATAATGTTGGGGAAAAGGAGAGAGTATATTGTTCCGAAAAATAAAGGGTATATTAGTAGGGGTGCTATGTGTAGCTGTAGTAAGTGGTTGTGGTACAAAAGTAAGTGATGTGGCATTAGTAAGTGATTTTGGTGGGAATGTTGTAGAGGCTAAGGCTGATGTACAGGATTCAATTAGCTTAGTGGATGGGCGTACTGGTACTGAAGTGAAAAAAATAGACTTATCGAGTTTAGGTTATTTTGAAGATGAGTCGAAATTCAAAAAATCCGTAACGAAGGTTGCAGGTGAAGTCGGGAAAAATGTTGACAAAAAGATGGTCCCTTCACGTATAGCATCTGATGGATCATGGCAAGAAGGAAAGCCTTCTTTTGAATTAATGGAAAAAGAATTAGTAGATAAATTATTAAACGTTGGTATGTGGGATTCTTCATATCAGTTACCTATCGTTGAGAAAAAGCCTACCGCAACATTAAGTGATGCGCAAGGAAGTGGCACGGTAATTGGTAGATATGAAACGAATTTAGGTGGATCAGCAGGTGGCCGTATTGAGAATATTCGTTTGTCGGCAGCGAGCATAAATGGAGTTGTATTAGCAAAAGGAGACAGTTTCTCTTTCAATGCATTAATCGGTGATACAACGCCAGATAAAGGATATCAATTAGGTAAAGAAATTGTAGATGGTAAATTAGTAGATGGTTATGGTGGTGGCGTTTGTCAAACATCATCAACGCTATACAATGCAGCAGATCAAGCTGGTTTGAAAATGGTAGAGAGAACTACACATTCTAAAACAGTAGGTTATGTCCCTCAGGGAAGAGATGCTACAATTGCTTATCCATATTTAGACTTAGTATTTGAAAATACGAATGATGCTCCTGTTAAGCTTTATATGGGCATTCAAGGCGGAAAGTTAGTTGCTGAAGTACATAAGATGAAATAAATATGTAGTTAAAGGATAAGAAAGTAAAATATTTATAGTTTCTATAATTGAAGCCATCTCTTCTGAATTTCAGAGGAGATGGCTTTTGTGTACAGTTTATTAAGAATAGTAAATTGATGTATTACTAGTATGTTCGAAAAAGGGTTGAGTTTAATTCTTAGTTTTCCTATTGACATTGTTTAATTTTAACTGTATTCTTCATAATAACAACTAAATAAATGGAAAAATTTATTAGTTTTCTTATCAAGAGAGATGGAGGGACTGGCCCGGTGAAATCTCAGCAACAGGCTAAAAAAGCACTGTGCTAATTCCAGCAAACGTAAAAGGCGTTTGGAAGATGAAGGGAAGTGGATTAACATTCAACTCTTCTTATATGTGTAAGAAGAGTTTTTTGTTTAGAGAGGGGGGATAGAGTGAAATTTGATGTAGCGTATTTTTTAGAAAGTTTTCCGCAATTATTTAAGTATGTATACATAACTTTAGGGATTACTGTAGTTTCAATGATTATTTCTTTCTTTATAGGGATTGGCTTGGCGATCATTACAAAAAACAAAACGAAATTTTTATATCCAATTGCAAGGGTGTATATCTCTTTCTTTAGAGGAACACCGTTATTGGTTCAATTGTTTGTGTTGTATTTCGGATTGCCACAAATATCTCCGGCTTTTACAGTACTTACAGCTATGCAAGCAACTTTAATTGGCCTCAGTTTAAATAATGCTGCTTATTTGTCAGAAATCATTCGAGGTTCATTAAATGCTGTGGAATCAGGGCAAATGGATGCTTGTTTATCAGTTGGAATGACAAAAGCACAAGCGATGCGACAAATTATCTTTCCGCAGGCTATTCGTGTAGCAGTGCCGTCACTTGGAAATAATTTTGTTGGATTGTTAAAAGAATCTTCGTTATCTTTTGCACTTGGAGTGGCTGAAATATTGGCACAAGCGAAAATGCTGGCGGCACAATCGTATCGTTATATGGAAAGCTATTTAGCGGTAGCGATTGTGTATTGGATTATTACAATCGTAATCAGCTGGGGACAGAAAAGGTTGGAGAAGAAACTTGATGCACCGTATTTATAAGAGAAATGAGGTGATATATGTGATTGAGTTAAAAAATTTGTATAAATCTTACAAACATAATGAAGTGCTGAAAGGAATCTCACTTACTGTCAAAAAAGGGGAAGTGGTAGTAATTATTGGACCTTCTGGTTCAGGGAAATCGACATTACTACGATGTTTAAATTTATTAGAACAACCGGATGATGGCAGTATTAGAATTGAAGATTTAGAGATTCATACGAAGAAACTTTATCAAAAAGAAATCATAAAATTACGTCAAAAAACAGCTATGGTTTTTCAAAACTATAATTTATTTAAAAATAAAACAGCATTGCAAAATATTACAACAGCATTAACGGTTGTACAGAAAAAAAGTGAAGAAGAGGCAAATGGAATAGCGAGAGAAATATTAAAACAAGTAGGCTTAGCTGATAAAGAAGATTTTTATCCGGCAATGTTATCAGGTGGACAACAGCAAAGGGTAGGGATTGCTAGGGCAATGGCTTTAAATCCAGCTGTATTATTGTTTGATGAACCGACTTCAGCACTTGATCCAGAATTAGTTAATGAGGTATTACAAGTTATTAAAGACTTGGCAAGACAACATATAACGATGGTTATTGTTACACATGAAATGAATTTTGCAAAAGAGGTGGCTGATCGCGTTATTTTTATGGCTGATGGAATCATCGTAGAGCAGGGAACGCCAGAAGAGATTTTTCGAAACCCACAAAATGAACGTACGAAAAAGTTTTTACGGCAATTAAATGCATCTGAAGAAGGAAACCATTTCGTTATTTAGGAGGAAGAGTTATGAGAAAATCGTCATTATTACTAACATTAGCATTAACACTATCAGTTGGAGCTTTGTCTGCATGTGGTTCTAATGCAGCAAGTAAAAAGACAGATGAAAAAGTAGTGAAAGTTGGGACTTCTGCAGGTCGTAGCCCATTTATATTTAAAGAGGGTGAGAAAGTAAAAGGTTTTGATGCTGAAATTATTGAAGCGGCTGCTAAAAAAGCTGGATATAAAGTAGAATGGAATGTTTCTGATTTTGAAGGATTATTCGGTTTATTAGATTCAGGCCGTATTGATACGATTGCAAATGAATTATCCGTTTCTCCGGAAAGAAAAAAGAAATATGACTTTTCGATCCCGTATGTGTATTCAGGTTCTGTTTTTGCGGTGAAGAAAAATAATAATACAATTAAATCGCTAGAGGATCTAAAAGGAAAGACTGTAGGTGTTGGACTTGGTACAGCAGGAGAGCAAGAGTTAAAAGCTTTAAATAAAAATAATGCTTTTACGATTAAAACGTACTCAGAGGACCCAACGGCGGAATTGAACGAAGTAGGATTCGGACGCGTCGATGCTTATTATAATGATAAAGTTCAAGTGGAAACAACAATAACAAAGGCGAAACTAGATAATGTAAAAGTTGGATTTGGCCCACTTGAATGGGGAGAGATTGCATTTCCATTTGCAAAAAAGAGTGAAAAGTTAGAAGATATAAACAAGGCGTTAAAAGAATTAGAGCAAGATGGAACATTAAGTGACATATCGAAAAAATGGCTAAAAGTTGATGCTACAAAAAAATAAAATTAAGGTGTATTCGTTGAATGGGCCTATTGCCTATCAACTTACATAAAAAAACTAAAGGGAACTGGAGAGGACGTTATTCATGGTACAAATTCATCCGAAAACATGTATTGGTCATGTTGCATTTAAAGTAAAAGATCTAGAGCGTCAAATTGCTTTTTATGAGAATGTAGTAGGGTTAGAGGTAAGTAAGCAAGAGGGGAATAAAGCATATTTAACAGGAAAAGGTGGTAAGAATACGTTACTTGTCCTTGAGCAGTTGGAAGATGCAGCGCTACAAGAACCGCGTACGACGGGTATATATCACGTAGCCTTTTTAGTTCCGACTCGTGAAGCTTTTGCTTCGGCACTATTTGGTGTTATTCGCAATAAAAAGGTAATTGATAGTCCGGCTGAGCAAGAAGGGCGTTATACATATTCAAATGAAATTTTGCCAATTTCAAGATTTAATAGTGCAAGTGATCATACGTATAGTGAGGCGTTTTATTTACAAGATTTAGAGGGGAATGGTATCGAGATTTATGCAGATCGCCCTCGAGGTCAATGGGGAGAAGGGCCAGGGGGAAGTACGCCACTAGATTTAAAAGAACTGGCAACACTCGTTAATTATGAGTTTGATGGATTACCTGCTGACACTGTCGTTGGGCACGTCCATTTACGAATAGCTGATGTAGGAAAGTCACATGAGTTTTATGTAGATACAGTAGGTTTTGAAGTACAACAGCGTGAAGATGATTGCTTATTTATTTCGGCAGGAGGCTATCATCACCATATTGGTGCAAATACGTGGAACGGAGTAAATAATCCGTATCCACCAGCACATGCAACTGGACTAAAAGTGTATACGATAGTACTACCGCATAAAGAAGCGTTAGATGAAGTGAAAGAAAGATTAATAGAAAAACAACATGAAATAAATGAAACTACAAATGGATTTACTGTAGTAGATCCAAGTGGTATTACAGTGCAGTTTGAAATAGAAGCAGTATAAAGTGAAACTTTAATCAGTGGGGGTTTTGTTCATCCCCCACTGATTATTAGCCTTCACCAATCGGGCGTTTATGGGCAGTTAATCTCCCACCTAACTTCTTTGTTCCAGCTGAATTTTGAGGTGGGAGTTGTACTGCCCGTTAACGCGGGATAAAACAAGCCAGAAAGTGTTTAATCACTTTCTGGCTTGTTTTTGATTATTTAGAGCTCAATCCAATACCTTCTCACAACATTCCCATCTTCTTCAGTGAAATCATCATCACGGAGACCGCCGTTATGTAAAATCGTTTTCTCTGAAGCAGTATTCACCTCGTCGCAAACGACAAGTGCTTTCGTGATGTTTAATTCTTTCGTTTTTTCTAATGATAACTCTAGTAACTTTGTAGCATAACCTTTTCTTCTTTCAGAAGGGCGAATACCGTAACCGATATGGCCTCCAGCATTAAATAAATGCTCCGTCAAACTATGACGAATATTAACAACTCCTACAATTTTATTTTCATTTGTAACAAGCCAATAAGTAGAATCTGGTACCCAAGTTTCAGGAATATTTATTCCGTTATGTGCGTCGTGTAATTCTTGAATCATTGCCGTGAAATTAGAAGGATTTTTTGAAATAACCCATGGAATCATCGTTTCACCGCTATCTTTCCATTCGTTATAAAAATCTAAGTATTCTTCTTGTAAATCAGTAGTAGGTGTAAGTAAAGAGACGTTCATTGTTAGTAAGCTCCTTTTATTTATGTTTTATTTCACAAAAATTATGATATAAAATGAAAGCGTTTCCTGGATTTCTCAACCTCATTTCACGCAACTCATATGCCATTTTTAACTGAAAATAAGTTAGACGTTGAATTTTAAAGTTTTTTTGTATGAGAAGTAGGTTGTTTCATTTATGTTAATATTTAAAATATTAACATAAAATCACTGGGATATTAAATGTATTTTAATAAAATGCTTTTATATCGATGGATAGATGCATGTGATAATTTTTGTTTTATCTCTCTATAATGAATAAAAGGGGGAAGTGCTCGTGAGCTTACATATTGATTTTATTATACGAATCGGTGTTGCTGGTTTGTTAGGGGCGATAATCGGTATTGAAAGGGAAATTCGCTCAAAAGAAGCTGGATTAAAAACACATTTCCTAGTAGCCGTAGGGAGTGCTTTAATAATGGTCGTTTCGAAATATGCTTTTTCGGATATTGTGTTTGAAGAACATATGGCTCTTGATCCGAGCCGGATTGCAGCGCAAGTTGTTAGTGGAGTTGGATTTTTAGGTGCAGGTACAATCATTATTCAAAAGCAGGCAGTGAAAGGATTAACGACAGCGGCTGGTTTATGGGCTACAGCAGGAATAGGGCTAACAATTGGAGCAGGTATGTATGTTGTAGGGATTGGAGCGATGATTCTCGTTTTGATTGGTTTAGAGATTGTAAGTCGTATTTTTAAGGTGCAATTTTTATTTCCGCAAAATATAACAGTGCAAATGTGTATAAATAAACACGCAGCGGTACAACAAATAGTAGAGACGCTACGAGTGAAAGGTATTCCAATACTTTCATATGAAGTTGAAGCTTTACAGCAAGATACAGAAATAGTTTATAAGGTAGGAATGCAATTGAAAAATATATCGTCAGAAGAAAAGAATGCATTTATTCAGCATATGCAAACATTGCCGGAAATTACGTTTATAAAGTTAAAATCATAGTGTTGAAATAGAGGATAGATGTAGCAGGAATTTCGCTATTATCTATCTTTTTTTGACATAAATCACATGTGAAGTCAAGTGTTAATTTCGCTTTGAGTGGATACATGTGTGAACGTTCCCTTCTTTTTTCTCAATACAGAATAAATAGTCAGAATAGTAAAATAATTGAGCAGGACACTAAAAAATGTAAGGTAGGGGAGAGCATGAAAGGCTATTCAAAAAAAGTTTTAGTAGGGGTAAGTTTTGCTAGTTTAATGTTAGGGAGTTTTCAAGGAAGCATATTGGCGGAAGATACTAAGGGAGAGCAAGTTTCATATCGAAATGTGCTAAAAATGGAGCCGGTTGGTGTACAACTACCAGTGGAAGAATTAGCTCATTCATCGAAAGTATTAGAAAGCAAGTCTTTTGAGAAAAGGCTACAATTTGCTGATTTATCGCAAAGACCGCCTGAAGTAAAAAAGGAAAGTAAGCAATTAGCTGTAGCGAAAACTTATACAATTGCTGAATTAAATCAATTAAGCAATCAACAATTAGTAGATTTACTTGTAACAATCGATTGGGAGCAAATTACGGGGCTATTTCAGTTTAATAAGGACAGTCTTGCATTCTATCAAAATGATAGTAGGATGCAGGCAATTATTGATAAATTGAAGCAGCAAGGACAGGCTTATACGCAAGACGATTCAAAAGGGATTGAGACATTAGTGGAAGTTTTGCGATCAGGGTTTTATTTAGGATTTTATAATACAGAATTAAGTAAACTAAATGAACGTAGCTATCATGACAAGTGCTTACCTGCATTAAAAACGATTGCGAACAATCCAAATTTCAAACTCGGTACGTTAGAACAAAATAAAGTTGTATCATCATATGGGAAATTAATAGGAAATGCTTCGAGTGATGTGGAAACGATAACATCGGCTGCAAAGATTTTTAAGCAATATAATGATAATTTTTCTACATTGGTAGATAATCTTTCAGCTGGAAATGCGATTTACGATATTATGCAAGGTGTTGATTACGATATTCAATCGTATTTGTACGATACGAGAAAAGCACCGAAAGATACAGTATGGTACCAAAAAATAGATAGCTATATTAATGAATTAAGTAGATTCGCGTTAATGGGAACGATTACAGAGAAAAACGGATGGCTTATTAATAATGGCATTTATTATACAGGTAGACTCGGCACATTCCATAGTACAGGGACAAAAGGATTACAAGTTGTAACAGATGCGATGAAAATCTATCCTTATTTAGGTGAGCAATATTTCGTAGCAGCTGAGCAAATTACGACGAATTATGGCGGGAAAGATGCAAACGGTAACGTTGTTAATTTAGATCAAATACGAGAAGATGGGAAGAAAAAGTATTTGCCGAAAACGTATACGTTTGATGATGGTGCAATTGTTTTAAAAGCGGGAGATAAAGTGACTGAGGAGAAAGTTAAACGTTTATATTGGGCAGCAAAAGAAGTGAAGGCACAATTCCATCGTACGGTTGAAAGTGACCAACCGTTAGAAAAAGGAAATCCAGATGATGTATTAACGATGGTTATTTATAATAGCCCGGCTGAATATCAATTTAATCGTCAATTGTACGGGTATGAAACGAATAACGGCGGTCTTTATATAGAAGGAACAGGTACGTTCTTTACTTATGAACGTACGCCAGAAGAAAGTATTTATAGTTTAGAAGAATTGTTCCGACATGAATTCACGCATTATTTACAAGGTAGATATGAAGTGCCAGGACTTTGGGGACAAGGTAAGATATATGAGAATGAGAGATTATCTTGGTTTGAAGAAGGGAATGCTGAGTTTTTTGCAGGTGCAACGAGAACGGACAACGTCGTTCCAAGAAAGAGTATTATAGGAGGACTATCTTCGAATCCAGCAGAACGTTATACCGCAGAGCGAACGTTAAATGCAAAGTATGGAACGTGGGATTTCTACAATTATTCCTTTGCTTTACAATCGTATATGTACAATAAGAGATACGATATGTTTGATAAAGTTCATGATCTTATTAGGAAAAATGATGTAACAGCATATGATGCATACCGCTCTGCTTTAAGTAAAGATGCGAATTTAAATAAAGAGTATCAAGACTATATGCAAATGTTAGTAGACAATCGTGAGAAATATAATGTTCCGTTAGTGTCAGATGATTATTTAGCAACTCATGCACCGAAACCAGTTTCGGATATTGCGGCAGAAATTACAGCGGAAGCAAAATTAAGTAATGTATCAGTTAAGAAAAATAAATCACAGTTCTTTAATACATTTACACTACAAGGAACGTATACAGGTACTACTGCAAAAGGAGAATATGAAGACTGGAAAACAATTACACAAAACGTGAATGATACGTTAAAGCGTTTAAGTGCAAAAGAATGGACAGGCTATAAAACAGTAACAGCGTACTTTGTAAATTACCGTGTGAATGCATCAGGACAATTTGAATATGATGTTGTATTCCATGGTATTAATACAGAAGAAGGTGCTGTGAATAAAGCACCAGTTGCGGTAATAAATGGTCCGTATAGCGGAAATGTAAATGAAGCAATCTCGTTTAAAAGCGATGGATCAAAAGATGAAGATGGGAAAATTGCTTCTTATAAATGGGAGTTTGGCGATGGTACTGAAAGTAGTGAACAAAATCCAACTCACGTATATACAAAAGAAGGAACATATACAGCAAAATTAACAGTAACAGACGATAAAGGATTAACTAATACTGCTACAGCAAGTGTAACTGTTCAAAAGAAAGAAGATAACAGTGTAGAAAAAGAGCCGAATAATTCATTCCAAACAGCGAATAAACTGCAGTTAAACCAATTGTTACGTGCAAGTTTAGGAAACGGTGATACAAGTGATTACTTTGAAATAAATGTGGAAACAGCTAGGAATCTCCAAATTAACGTAACGAAGGAAAATAATATTGGGGTAAACTGGGTTCTTTATTCAGCAGCAGATTTAAATAATTATGTTACGTATGCTCAGACGCAAGGAAATAAATTAGTGGGCAGCTACAATGCGCATCCAGGTAAGTATTATTTACATGTATATCAATATGGTGGGGGAACAGGGAATTATACGGTAGAAGTGAAGTAACAAAAAGGTCGCCATGAATGGCGACCTTTTTTATTATGCGTTATACCCGAATAATTTTAGATCTTCTCCGGAGTCTGAAATTATTTTTTCGAATCGCAATCCTACTTTTTCTAACAGATTGCCTGAAGCAGCATTATCTATAGAAGTAATTGCTACAATTCGTTTCATACCTAGCTTATGTACACCGTATTCGATTACCGCAGCAGCTGATTCATAGCCGTACCCTTTCGAACGGAATTTTTCTAAAAAGGCAAAGCCGATATCAACATCTTCTAATGAATCTCTTTTAATAAGGCCGCACATGCCAAGTGGAGTGAGATCTTCTTTTCGTTCAACTAAGTAAAGACCAAAGCCTATTTTATTATACATATCGACCGGACCGTTTAAAATATAATTTTGAGCATCTTCTAGGTTTCTAACCCTTTTATCACCAATAAACTGAATCCATGCAGGATCGTTTACTAACTCAAGAATAAACGGAGCATCTTGTATATCGAACCAACGAAGAGTGAGTCGTTCAGTTTCAAGAACTATCAATCTATTGCACCACCTTTATAAGTTATAATAATTAGTATGGATCGTGTAACACAAAAGCGCAACATATTTTAATAGAGTCCTGCTTGTTCACATAAAGTTCGATTGTTTTGTATAAAAGGATATTTTATAATTAGGATTGACTGTAAAGAGTGAGATGCTTATACAATGACTCCTAGGAAACTAGGAGTTTTTACTATATAACTATCATTATTACTAAATATGACACATTACACATTCTACTTAAGGAGGTACATAATGAAGAAATTATATAACGCATCGTTTACGTATTTAATTATTGGTTTACTATCAGGAATATTCGCTAGGGAGTATGGGAAATTTAAAGGAATACTAGGATCTACACTATTAAATCTTTTGCATACACATACGTTAGTACTTGGCTTTTTCTTCTTTTTAATTGCTTTAGGATTAGCGAAAGTATTCGCTTTTCATGAAGTGAAAGGATTTAATAAATGGTTTGTTTTACATAATATCGCATTAACTTTAATGTTAGGATCGCTGGCAGCGAGAGGACTTCTTCAACTAAATGGAGCGGACTTTAAAGGGTTAACTTATATTGTAGGGTTCTCTCATTCTCTGATGGCATTTACTTTAGTTTGGTTTATGTTGTTAATAAAGAAGTCATTTAAAATATAGTATTATTGAAAAGAACTTGCACTAATTAGTGCAAGTTCTTTTTGTTTATTCGACAGTAGGAAACGAATTTTATATATGTAAAACTTGAATTATTTAATTTTTCGGATTATTATGTATGAAATAGTTAACATATTTTGTAATTCTAATTTATAGAAAGTAGGAGAGTGTACGATGGAAATAACGGTAGAGCGTTTAGTAAATGAATTAAGGGGTGTACTTCCCGAAAATCGAGTAGTTGTGAATAAGACAGTAAGAGAGTTACATAGTAAAGATGAATCTTATCATATTAGTAGTTTACCTGATGTAGTTGTTTTTCCGAAGACGACCGAAGAGGTCAGTAGGATAATGAAAGTAGCGAGTGAGCATGAAAAACCTGTCGTTCCTTTTGGGGTAGGTTCTAGTTTAGAAGGTCATATAATTCCTTATGAAAAGGGGATTACAGTTGATTTTTCATTAATGAACAAAATACTTGAAATAAGAGAGAAAGATTTTCTAGTGAAGGTACAACCGGGAGTGACACGCTCTCAGCTCAATAAAGAATTGAAAAAGTACGGTCTGTTCTTTAGTGTAGACCCAGGTGCAGATGCAACGTTAGGTGGAATGGCTGCTACGAATGCAAGCGGAACGACAGCGGTGAGATATGGAGTTATGCGTGATCAAGTTCGTGATTTAGAGGTGGTACTTGCTGATGGGGAAGTAATACATACTGGAAATTTAGCAGCGAAGTCATCATCAGGTTATCATTTAAATGGAATTTTCGTAGGATCAGAAGGAACGCTTGGATGCTTTACAGAGTTAACATTAAAAGTATACGGCATACCAGAACATGTTATGGCTGCGAGAGCATCGTTTCCAACTATAAATGATGCGGTAGAAGCTGTTATTAATATACTGCAAGCGGGTATTCCAATTGCGAGAATTGAACTTGTAGATGAATTATCTATGAAACAAGTAAATCATTATAATGAAACAAGTTACAGAGAAGAGCCTACATTGTTTTTAGAGTTTCACGGTAATGAAGCTGGGCTAAAGCAAGACATTGAATTTACGAAGGAAATTGTTTTTGATCATAAATGTAAAGAAGTTGCTTTTGAAACGGAAACTGCGGCGAGAAATAAATTATGGGATGCACGGCATAATCTAGCGTACTCTTACGTGCATAGCTATCCTGGTAAAAAGCTTATGAGTACAGACGTATGTGTACCAATTTCAGAATTAGCGGGTGCAATCCAACATGCGAAAGAGACATTAGATAAAGTAGGTCTTGTTGGTGGTATTCTTGGCCATGTAGGAGACGGGAATTTCCACGTGCTCTTAATGGTTGATCCAAACGATAAAGAAGAAGTGGAAAAAGCGGATGAAATAAATGAAAGTATCGTTTTATATGCTCTTAAACGTGGTGGAACGTGTACGGGAGAACATGGTGTTGGAATCGGAAAACGGAAGTATCAAGAAGAAGAACATGGCGCGGCATTATTGGTAATGGAGAAAATAAAGAAAGCTCTTGATCCGCAAAATATTTTAAATCCGAATAAAATTTTCAAGCTAACAGATAAGGAATGATGAATTTTGGAGAAACGAATTATACACTTTGAAGGATTGGTCGTCTTATTAGCTGCGATTTATATATATGCATTATGTGGATTTAGTTGGTTATTATTTATCGTATTACTTTTTGCACCTGATTTAGCAATGGTGGCGTACGCTATTAACAAACGTGTTGGTGCACAAATTTATAATCTATTTCACACATATATCATATCAATATTACTTGTTTTAATAGGGGTCTATTTAAAGATGGATACAATTTTAATGGTTGGTTTAATATGGACAGCACATATTGGAATGGATCGAATGCTTGGGTATGGATTGAAGTATGAAACTGATTTTAAGGATACGCATATTCAGAGGTTATAAAAGTGATTTGAGAAGGGTGGTCAATTGAAACAATTTATTACTGTTGAGAAATATAATACACAATGGGAAAGTGAATTTTGTAAATTACAGACGTTGATTAATAACGTAATGGGAGAACTCATTTTTTCTATAGAGCACGTTGGGAGTACATCTGTTAAAGGCCTTGCTTCTAAACCGATATTAGATGTCGATGTTGTAATAGAAGATTATGATGTTTTTCCGAAAGTAATAAAGAGGCTTGAACAGATAGGTTATTTTCATCAAGAAGAGTGGAGTTTTAAGGGGAGAGAAGCTTTTGGGAGAAAGGATCAATATGTTCCGAGGGACGGGAAGAATACAATTTGGATGGAACATCATTTATATGTATGCGATAAGAATAGTGAAGAGTTAAGAAGACATGTGGCGTTTCGTGATTACCTTCGTGGAAATCCAAACGTTGTTATTGAATATGGAAAGCTAAAGAAAGAATTAGCAGAAACGGCGGAAAATCGCTTAAGTTATAGCTTAGGCAAAACGGAATTTATTGAAGCTGTATTAGAAAAAGCTATGAAGGATAGTTGAATAGAAGAGTTTGTATCAATACGAAAATAGACTAAGGTGGCAGAAATCATATAATGCCACCTATTGTTTTTGAAGAAGAGGTTTTACTATATGAACTGACCTTATAAAACAATTACAATCTGCCCCTGCCAAATAATAAATCTCGTAAATATAATGAGAAATAAGAAGATAAGAAAAGAGGGAGCTTATGTACATACCAAAACATTTCACTATACAAGATGAAGAGACGAAGTACGAAATTATTGAACAAAATAGCTTTGCAACTTTATTTTCTCAACATAACGGAGCACCGTACGCAACGCATTTACCGTTATTGTTAAATAGGGAAACACTTACTTTATCCGGGCATTTTGCACGTCCAAATGAGCAATGGAAAGATAGTGAAAATCAACAAGTGTTAGCTGTTTTTCAAGGACCACATAGTTACATCTCTCCGTCATGGTATGAAACAAATAAAGCAGTACCAACATGGAACTATGTTGCGGTCCATGTATATGGAGAGTTAGAAATTGTTGAAGATGAACAGGAATTAATAGATTCTCTTCAAGATTTAGTACATAAATATGAAAACTCAAAGAGCACCTACTCACTGAAGGATGTAGATCCGAATTATATGGAAGGATTAAGTAGGGGAATAGTTGGGTTCAAAATAAAGATAAATAATATAGAAGGAAAAGCGAAGTTAAGTCAAAATCATTCTGGGCAAAGACGGAAATTAGTTGTGGAGGAACTTGAGAAAATTGGTAGTGAGGGGAGTAGGGGGATTGCTGATTTGATGAAAGAAATAGAGTGATTTCATATGAAGTAAAGGGATATTTCTATTTTTGTAGAAATATCTTTTACTTGAAAGAAAAACTGCCTCCGTAGCTCTAGAAGGGAAGAGCGCCGGAAAACAGTGTAGAACCGGGTCGCAAGGCGAAGGTTTCAGAAGCACCGAAAAGCAAATAAGCTGAGACAGGTGAAACTCCTGTCGGTGAAATTCCGTAGGGAAGCGTGTTCTCCTTAGCCTATGCTTACGAAAGGAGTACGGGTTCGAATCCCGTCGGAGGCATATAGAAAACCGTATATTAAGAAATAGTTTGTCTTTGTTATACTCATTTAATGGTAAAATTAAAGTTAGGATATTTTATAGTGGGAAACAAAATGGAAGTGTTTTTAGTAGCCATCTTTTCAGCGACTATCATAATGATGACTGTTTTTGTTATAACAAAGGCTTGTTTTACGGGGTACAAGAGGAATGATATATCATTTCGGAAATTTATTTTTTTATTAAGTGTTTCAATTATGATAGGCTGTTTAGTATCATGGGTGTTACCATTTGGCTATGAAAAAATATTGGATTATATTAACTAAATAAGCGCATTTAAAAAGACCTTCTTAATTGAAGGTCTTTCATTTTTTAAAGTGCTTTTTCAGCTGTTGTCGTGTTGTAGTCTTTACTAACGTCAACTGATTGAACAAAATCAGGTCTTTGTGGTGCAGGAAGATCGGCATGACTTGCTTGATATGTAAATGAACTATTTATTCCAATAGACACAATACCAATAACAGATAATCCTAAAACGAGAGAACTAATTTTTTTAATCATTTTAGAGCTCCTTTCTCAAACGTTTTTTCTTTTGCTTGTAACGCTTTATGAAAATATTCACTCGCCTTTATATGATTATTTTCATCATAAAATTTAACAGCTAGTTTCTCTGAATACTCTTGAGTGTAGTTATATAAAGATTCTTTGTCGAAATAAGTAATTCCTTCAAGAATAATTTTTTCTAGATCTTCAGTTGACTCATTATTGTTAAATGAATTTAAATTTTTAAAATGAAGTATATATTCTTCATTATTTAGTTCTGTACAAACTTTTAATCCTTTTTTAATAAGTTCTTCCGCAATATTTATTTCACCAAGTTTAGAATGTTCTCTAGCTTGTAAAAAGGTCGCTTTAAAATGTGTAGGTATTTTTGTTGTAACTTCTGATAAATGTCGAATTGCTAGAGGAGAAAGGTTTTGACTTGCATAGAGCCAACCTAGATTATTGCGAACACTTAAAACTAAAGCATTCTCGTTGAATTTTTGTAAAATAGAAAGAGCAGAATTGAATTTTTCCTCTGCTTGTTCATATTGTTTTAAAAATACACATGAAGAACCAATTATGTTGTCACAAAGCGCTAATTTTATTTCAAATTCTTTTTCAGTAATGAAAATTTCTCTGGCTTTTGTTGCTTGCTGAATTGCTTCAATAGGTTTATAAAAATGTTGATTAAAGATAGCGAATCGATAATTGAATTCTGCTTCCTCTAATTTATCTGAAATATTGACTAATAGTTTCTCTGCCTTTTCATAATGTTTACTCGCTAAGTTATAATTTGTTGTTAAAGTAGCATAAATCGCTTTAAACAAATTATAGTAATAAGAAAGTGGATGATTAGATGAGATGGTATAAGAATCTATCTTATCAAAACTATCTTTAGTAATACTTAAACTAGCTGTTAAAATTTTATAGCGAAAATCTAGTAAGGAATAGTATAATGCTAAATTTTCGTCTTCTTTAAAATGTAGTTCCTTTTCCTCAATTTCATGCTTTAAATTCGTCGCCTGTGAAACATCTTGCTTTAGCATAGCTAAATACCAATCATTAAATAGTTTTGTAATTTGTTCATTACCTTGTAGTTGAACGTTCATGAAATCCCCTCACTTTTTGAATATTCTTATAAAATATATTATCAAAAATAATAATATTTAGAAATGGGGTTTTATATTTCTCAATATTTGTTTAGTGGATTTATTATTAAACAAATTGGAATAAAGTCAGTTTTGTTCTTTAGTTTAAGGGAGGGGAGTGTGGAATATAGTAAGGATAACTATAAGATGCTTCAGTCTATCTGTTTAAAAGGGAAGTGTATAAAAAAAGTGTGTTCACACAATTTGTATGAACACACCTTTTTACATATTAAACAATCACGTCCCACAAAAAGTACGATAAGGACGATTCGACGGCGCTGGAGGCGTGCAGTAATCCGCTTGTTCTTGAGAATATTCATAAGGATTTGCTAAAGCTTGAAGAAGTTTCTCCATTACGCTATAGTCTCCATTTTTAACAGCTGCTTCTAGTGCTTCTTCTACTCTGTGGTTTCGAGGGATGATTACTGGGTTGTTATTTTTCATTAATTTGTATGCATCATCTTTCGATTCTTTTTGTCTTTCTAACCGAGATTGCCATAGCTCGTACCATTCTTTAAATTCAGGACTTTCAAATAAAGGTGCATTTTCTAATATATTGTCAGTTAATGCACGGAATGTATTTGTATAATCTGCTTTATATTTTTCCATTGCTTTTAAAAGTTTCTCAATAAGTGATTGATCTTGCTCTTCATTGCTAAATAGTCCTAATTTCTTCTTCGTTCCGAGGAACCAATTGTTTTCGTACTGCACACTGAACTTTGAAATTTCATCTTGTGCAATTTTTAGTGCTTCTTCTTCATCTTCATGTAGTATCGGTATTAAAGATTCAGCTAAACGTGCGAGATCCCATGCAGCCATATATGGTTGATTTCCGTATGCATAACGGCCTTGTGTGTCAATAGAGCTAAATACTGTTCCTTGATTATAACTATCCATAAAGGCACATGGACCGTAATCAATCGTTTCACCGCTAATCGTTATATTGTCAGTGTTCATTACGCCGTGAATGAAGCCAACGAGTTGCCATTTTGCGATAAGGCTTGCTTGTCTCTTAATGACTTCTTGTAGTAGTGCGACATATGGATTTTCAGTAGATTCAACCTCTGGATAATGTCTTTTTATCGTATAATCAGCTAAAGCTTTGAGATCTTCGATTGAGCCTCGAGCTGCGGCGTATTGGAATGTTCCAACGCGTATATGACTGCTTGCAACTCTAGTTAAAATAGCTCCAGGTAACTTCGTTTCGCGATAGATTGTTTCGCCAGTTGAGACTACTGCTAAACTGCGAGTAGTTGGAATATCAAGCGCGTACATCGCTTCACTAATAATATACTCACGTAGCATTGGACCGAGTGCAGCGCGACCATCACCACGGCGCGAATATGGAGTTGGACCGGAACCTTTCAATTGAATATCAAACCGTTCGCCTGAAGGAGTAATTTGTTCTCCAATTAAAAGGGCACGACCATCTCCTAACATGTTGAAATGACCAAATTGGTGCCCAGCATACGCTTGAGCTAGTGGATGAGCTCCTTCTGGAATAGTATTACCAGCTAAAATGGCGATTTCAGCGTCCTTTTTTAGTTCCTCAGGATTAAAGCCAAGAGATATTGCTAAAGAATTATTTAGTTTAATTAACTCCGGTGAGTGTACAGGAGTTGGGGGGATTTCTGTATAAAATGATTGTGGTAAAGTCGTATAACTATTATCTAAATTCCAACCTGCTTCATTATTTTTAGTCATTTTATCTCCTCCTTGTTTATTTTTTTATTATGTATTTGTACGTATGTATTCTTTGTAAAATTAGCTAAAAGTATAATATGATATTTCCCCTTGAAATCTATTGTAAGGACTTCATTGCACTATGTCTATTTAACAGCAAATAATAAAACTCCATTTTAAAAAAATGGAGTTTTATTATTATTTGATTTTTACAATTATCTTTCCTTTTGCTCTTCCAGACTCTGAATATTCCATTGCTTTTTGAGTATCTTCAAAAGGGAAAATGCGATCGATTATAGGTTTGATTTGTCCAGATTCAATATACTTTGCAATTATACGTAATTGATCTCCGCTTGGTTTCATAAACAAAAACGAATATTGAGCATTATGCTTTTTTTCAAGTGCAGTAAGTTTTTTGCTTGCTAATGAAAATAAGAGTGTTTTGAAAAATCCTGAACCAAATTCTTTACCGAAGCGAGCATTCGGCATTCCTGAAACGGAAACAATGTTCCCTTCGCTTTTTATAATATCGAATGATTTTTCAAGTGTTGTACCGCCAAGTGTATCAAATACCGCATCATAATTTTTCAGTATATCTTCAAACTGTTCTTTTTTGTAATTAATAATTTCATCTGCGCCAAGAGACTTTACTAAATTTTCACCAGCTTCACTAGCAGTTGTTGCAACAGTGGCACCCATTATTTTTGCTAACTGAATTGCGAAAGTACCAACACCGCCGGATCCAGCGTGAATCAAAATCTTTTGTCCTTTTTGTAATTGCATGATGTCATGTAATGCTTGATATGATGTTAAGCCAACGAGTGGAATCGACGCCGCTTCCTCAAAAGTTAAATTTTTCGGTTTTAAGGCTATATCATCTTCATGAATGGCTATATATTCCGCAAAAGTACCGATCTTATCTTTTCTTGGACGTGCATATATTTCATCACCAACTTTAAATTGAGTCACCTTTGTTCCGACTTTTATAATGACACCAGAAAAGTCATTACCAAGAATAAGGGGCATTTTATATTTAAGTAACAACTTCACTTTTCCATCGCGTATTTTAAAATCAATTGGGTTAATGCTAGCTGCATGAATTTCTGCGAGCACCTCATACTGATTTATTTCAGGGGTGGGCATCTCAGTCATACGCATTGGAACTTTCCCGTACTTATCAATCACCATTGCTCTCATTTCTTATACCTCCAAAGTTCAATAAAAGTTTTGCAGTAGCTTCTCAATATCTAATACAAGATTTTTTAATAATCCTAATTTTGTACGTATGTCAATATAATAAAAGTTCTTTGTACCTTCTTTACGCATTAAAATAATACCAGCTTCTCGTAAAATCTTAAGGTGATGTGATACTGCTGGTCGAGAAAGGTGTGTTTGTTTAGTGATTTCGCCAACACGTAATCCAGTTTGACATTCTGTTTTCATTAGAACTAATAAAATAGCTTGACGTGTTTCATCACCAATTGCCAGTAATACTTTTTGACAATTAATAAAATCTTCTTTAATAACATTTAATTGTTCTTGTTTATTCATTTCAATCACTATACCTCCAATAATTAGTCGAAAGGTTTAAGATGATGAACCATTACATCGATACGGTAATGCTACATGAATGTTGTATGAGCTGCAATATTGAGAAAGAAAATCGAGACGAATCCATTTTTACGTATTGAAAATTATGGAGTAGTTATTATAGGGAATAGAAAATAATGGAGTTGAAAGGTAGAAAATGATTTAACAATACGATGTCTGCCGAGGATAAAGGGTAGCCATTTAACAATAAAATAAGCGGTCGTAACCTTGTATAATTTACAAGGTTACGACCGCTTATAATGTTTTTATTATTTTTGATGTCTATATCAGAGAATAGTTCAAAGTAAAGTAGGGCCTTCTTTTTTATCCTTTCATACACACACAAATTAAGTGACTTGTAGATGTATGAAAGGATAGAAGTAATTTGGGGCGTAATCTATCTATATGATAATTCAAAATGAAATATAAGTCTATATTTTTGTTGGTTTTTTGATTATATTTATGTCACTGAGCTCAGAAGAATATATGTGGAGGGAAAATGTATGGAATCGAAACATGTACCAGTTTTAATTGTTGGAGGGGGATTATCAGGATTATCGTCTGCATTATTTCTTGCGAAACATAACATTGATTATGTACTTATTGAAAGGCATCCGTCTACTGCGATTCATCCGAAAGCGGGTGGAATTACATTTCGCACAATGGAATTATTCCGAGAACTGGGTCTAGAAAAAGGAATTAGATTAGCTGGTAAAGCATTAGAGAATTGTCACGGGAGAATTGCAGTTCAAACAATAGCTGAGGTAAAGCATGAAGAGTTGGAACAAATAAGGGCGGCGCAGTATGAAAATAACGAAAATTTATTTCGTAAAGTGGAAGAGATTAGCCCATCAAAACAAACTGCTTGTTATCAAATTACTTTAGAGGAGATGATGTTACAAGAAGCACAGAGATTAGGCGGGAAGCTATCTTTTTATCATGAACTAGTTTCTTATGAGCAAAATGGAAACGGAGTAATAGCAACGATTCGAAATCGTAAAACGAAAGAAGAGAGCATGATTCATTGTGATTATGTAATTGCAGCAGATGGAGCGAAAAGTAAAATACGTGAACAGTTAGGTATTTTAACCGAGGGCCGTGGTACAATCGGTGGTTATTATATGAACATATATTTTGAAGCGGATTTGAGTGAATTTATTAAAGGAGACGCATTCGGTTTTACTATGATACTTCATCCAGAAGTAATTGGTGCGCTTATTCCAGTCGATAACGAAAGTAAATGGATTTATCATGTAGCTTATGATCCAGTAAAAGGGGAGCGACCAGAGGATTTCTCTATAGAACGCTGTAAACAAATTATTCAAACTGCAATTGGAAGTACGGATATTAAGCCAGAAATAGTAAGTGTTTTGCCGTGGGAAGCGAGTGAAAGTACAGCGGTAAAATTTCAGGACAATCGCATCTTTTTAGTTGGTGACTCGGCGCATATTATGCCGCCAACAGGAGGATTCGGTTCAAATACAGGAATACAAGATGCACATAATTTAGCTTGGAAATTAGCGGCTGTTATAAAAGAGAAAGCAAATCCAAAATTGTTAGAAACCTATCATGACGAGAGATATCCTGTTGCAAAATTAACGACGGACCATGCGAGTAGTATATTATTTCGTGCTGCGAATAGAGAGGAAGGTAATTTGAGTAATATGGATAGTTTAGCTGTCACTGCTGGTTATCAGTATTGCTCAGAAGCAATTATAGACGAATGTAACACACCGCATAGAATGAATATAGTTGATTTGAACGGACGCCCGGGAACGCGTGCGCCACATTTTTGGGGAACTTATGAAGGAAAAGAAGTTTCTATACTTGATCTATTTGGTAGCAACTTTGTGTTACTTACTGGAGCGGAGCCTAGTACTTGGACTGAAGCTGCAAATGTTGTTTCATCTGGATTAGGAATAAAGATAAAAGTGTATCAGGTAGGTTTAACTGGTGATTTTATCCATCAAGGTAACTTTTTTAGAAAACTATACGGGATAGAAAATGGAGGAGCGGTAGTAATAAGACCAGATGGATTTATTGGATGGCGTACGGAAAATGAGGTAGTAAAGCCGGGTATATTACTTGAAGAGATAATGAATTGTTTATTATGTAATTAAATATAAAAACACCGCTTGTATTTCAAAAGCAGAAGAACCACTGAATTATGGTGGCTTTCATATAACAACTATTACTTCTCAAAAGAGTAAGCATCTTTTAAGTTACACGAATATGATGCCAGTATACGTTAATAAACTACCTCATAAAGATGAGGCAGAGAAAATAGCGATGGATGTAATGGAAAAGGTTGATCGACAATATGCAAAGGGCCTAACTTTACTTCGTATAGAAAAACAAACTAGACATTATGTTGACGGGGGACAAACTGTGGAGTTTCCTGTTCTATGGATAAAGATGATGCATAATAACGGAAGTTTTAACTGGGTGACAATTGGTGGTGACGGACAAATCATTGAATTTGAGCGAGAAGTACGCTGGGATTATATGATGAGTCGTCGCCAAACAGAAATGTGGTATTACGATGATTGGGTATTGGCACGCACCGGGGAAGGACCACAATTATTGCCGCCAGCTGCGTTGGCTTAATATGTGTACAATGGTAGGCGTCTATGATAATATATCGCTAGTTATGCCTTATCTGTATAATAAAATGAACATAAAGGGCTGAGCGTTATGAGAAGAAAAGGTTATTTTATAGACAATGAGAGTAAGCGGTTATACAACAATGACATCGTAGTCTCAAATAAAATATATTCTAATAATCCTACGTTGGCAGAACTGAAACAAATGATTTATAACGGTGGAATAGAAGAAGTGTTTATATCCGATTATTTTGACGATCGAAAAAGTAATTTAGAGCGTGAATCAATAGATGATGTGAGAGCCGAATGGGATACAAAATATCACAATAATATTTGTCTTACTGATGAACCAGTATCTTTAGAAGATTTTCCAGATGAATATCTCTTCTTTGTTGAAATGTGGGAAAATGAAAGAGGAAAAGTAATTTTAGTGTTATTTATGCATCATTAGAATATTCGGGAAGCCTTTATATTGGCTTCCCGATATTTTTTATGTTGAAAAAATATTATGCAAGATGTTGGTAATATACTACGTATTTTTCTAATCCTTCAATCTCTTTCTCGGGAGGTTCAATTCCACCTTTTCGGCCGTAGCAAACATTTCTTAAGTATTCGCCGAAAATCATAGAGCGACTTTTCTCATTTTCCATCCAATTATATCTATTAATTATAAAATCACCATCAAAACTTGTATCAAATGTATATGGAATACAAGTTATATGTTTTGGTAAATGTTTTTTTAATACTCTATATTGCCGGCCTGCTCCTAAGCTTTTACATACAAATAGTAAACTATTAATTGTTGTAAAATCAAAGATCTTCTTAGCTTCAATTACATTTGCGATAGAATGGAGAGAGTTTTTCTCGAAAATGATAGCATCTTCCGGTACACCGTGTTCAATTAACTTGTTAACAATTACTTCTGATTCTGATAAATCTCCATAATTCCAGTTTGGATGTTTCATTCCATGTAAACTAGTACCACCTGTGACGATAATTTGTGCACCTAAACCTTGTTGATAAGCATGTAAAGGAGCTTGCCAATTACCAGGATGGGAACCACCGAAAACGAAAATTGCATCACACTGTTGTGGTGTTGATTCTTTTAGGAAAGCGATTTCGGTTATTTCTTCAATTTGTTTTTTCGTAAGATGTGGGACTTCAGGGTATTTAGGGATTACCATATGAAAACCTCCTATATAGTGAAATATTAAATTCATTATATAGCGATGTTGTTTAGTGGAAAAAGGGAAGTTTTTCATTTGACAGTTCCCCTTTTATGATAACTCTCCTATAAACAAAAGTTCTCCTTCATCATAAAATCCATCTTCATCCTTGATTATCTCTTGGAAATGCAATGTTTGGACACTGTTAGAAATTGATATTTTCCATTCATGCCCGAAGTCGGAAGCATTGGAGAGGGGAATCCATTTTTGAAATTCGTTATCTCTATTGAAAAAATTTTGAAAGTAGTCATCGTTTTTAAATATGATGATTTGTGAGTTCCATAAGCTTGCTATTTTGATCATAACAACGACTCGATATGTATTTGTATCGTTCGGTTTCATTGTCATTAATTGATTTGCTTGATTTAACAGGGTTTGAATGCACAATCGCTTTACTTTCCTAGGTGTTGTACTAGAATCGATAAAAGCTTGAGAGCCTGGTAAAGGCATATGCCAGTATTCATCGTTATAGAAAGTAGACGGAAATGCTTTAGTAGAGTCTTCAATTCTTTTTATAAGAGTTTGTGTTCTTCGTTTCATTCCGCGTATTTTTTTTTCACGCATTGCTGATCATCTCCATAAATTTTTGCAAGGCGGCTGAGTGGAAAATATCTTTTCGAATAATAAAGGTAGTAGGAACCTTTCTAAAGTGATTTGGTAATGTATTTAAAGATAAACCATGTTCGTAATCTGGAATAATAGATTTCAGCATAATAGCCGTACCCATACCTGATTTTACACATGCAAGTATTGCTTCAATTGTTCCGAACTCTAGTATTCTTTTAGGTGAAATCCCTTCTTCTTGAAGCCAGTTTTCTAATAGTTTTCTGTAATAACATCCTTGACTAAAAGCGAGTAAATTCAGTTCTCCTATTGTTTTAAAGGAAGATAGAGGAGTCTTACTAATGAGAACGAGTTCTTCTTCTCGAAATAAAAGTGTATGAAGTTCAACATGCTGAATATTTCCAGCGATGAATGCTCCATCCAGTTGACGGTCTAAGACGAGTTGAGTTAACCGTTCGGTCGTATTTGTTTCTAAAATAAATTCGACTTCTGGATACTTTTCATAATAGGTCGTTAATATAGGCGGGAGACGAACGGCTGTTGTCGATTCTGTACACCCGATTTTTAACGTGCCTTTTGGCTCGGTTCCGTTACTTTGGACAGCTTGAATGGATTGATCGATTAGATGGATGATTTGTTTTGCATATGTTAATAAAATTTCTCCGTTAGAAGTTAAAGTAACGCCTTTTCCATTTCGATAAAATAAAGGCACACCTAACTCAATTTCTAGTTGTTTTATACGCATCGTTACACCTGATTGTACATAGTTTAAGTTTTTAGCAGCATGAGATATATTTCCTACTGTCGCAACTTCGTAAAAAACCGTTAAATCTTTTATGTCCATTTATTATCACCCCGAAAAAGGTATCAATTTTTTTGATGGATTCTATTATTAACACTTATTTTACATGATATCAGAACCTTCATACAATGAAAGGGATATGGGGGAGATAACGTTGATAAGTGAAGAAAAAATTGAAAAGTACAGTAGTTCTAATAAATGGATCATGTTAACTTTGGCAACGGTAGCACAGGCAAGTGCAACACTTATAACATATGGAGTAGGGGTACTTGCGTTATTTTGGAAAGAGAAATATGCACTTTCGAATATGCAGGTTGGGTTGTTAATAAGTTCTGTAAATATTGGTCCGCTGTTTTGTATGCTTTTTGCCGGAAGGTTACTTGATCGATATAATGAAAGAATATTAATTGGAGCGAGTGCTGTATTACTTGGTGGGGCGCTGTTACTTGCTCATACGGCAAGGGGATTTATTGGGTTATTATTTGTTCTTCTTTTAATAGGGACCTTTTATAGTGTATCCCAGCCAGGGGGAAGTAAAGTAATCTTGAAATGGTTTCCGAAAGAGATTCGCGGATTAGCTATGGGAATACGGCAAGCTGGTATACCTATTGGCGGGGCGTTAGCAGGAGTAATAATCCCTTTGCTTACAATTAAATTTAGTTTAGCCTATACGATAAATGTTATTGCAACTATATGTATAATAGGCGGGTTATTGTTTTTCATATTTTATAAGGAATCGTACGTACGAGAACACACGAGCCAAGAAAATGTAAGTATTTCTTTTTGGATGCAGTTAAAAAAGGTAATATGTAAAAAAGAGCTGTATCCAATTTTTATTACAGGTATTTGCATGATTTCTTTACAAATGATATTAGTCGGACATTTTATAAAATTTTTAGTCATTGAAAAATCGATAACACCTATTGTAGCAGGGAAAGTATTTTCAGTTATGCTAGTTGCAGGAATGATAGGCCGAATTATATTAGCTACAATAAGTGATACATATTACAAAGGTGATCGTCGTACACCTTTATTAATAACTGTATGTATATCTTTTTGCTTAATTTTCGTTGTTGTAATGAGTATAAACACAATGACACTTGAGGCATTGTTTGTGATGAGCGGACTGCTAGGGTTCTTTGCAATCGGTTGGTTTAGTCTTTTTATGGTTGAAGTTGCTGAGTCTGCAAGTGAGGAATTGGTAGGCCTAACAGTGAGTTTTGCGCTTACACTTAATCAAATTGCTATTATCTTTGCACCTGCTTTGTTTGGTTATATAGTAGATGGAAAAGGCTACACATATGCATGGATGGGGATAGCTGCATTACTAAGCGTTTCAGCAGTGAATTTATGTAAAAGTAAACGAATATTAAAAATGTAAATCTTTTATGAAGAAAATCTAAAGAAATGTCGTGGGAGTGACATTTCTTTTTTAATATGTTGTATAATCAAGTTATAAATGAGATTCGTTTTCATTAACGCTCATTTCCTCTTTTGAAATTACCTGTAATTTTAGCCATAATAAGCTGTTTTTCTTTTTCGTTACTTGTCCGATTTATTTTGTTTAAAAATTTTTCAGCATCATTTCCTTTTAAAATTATAATCTGTTTTCCGTAATATTCAATTTAAACTATATTATTTTTTGTTACTCGATAATGAAACATCATATCATCTAAACGATTGCGCTTATCGGTCTTTTTCAAATTAACGCCTCCATTCTTGTTAATGTGTAACGAATGTTACATAAAAAATTAAAATTAAAGTTGGATGTATCCGATTGTAAGGTGGAAATTTTGTAAAAAAGAACTACAATAGAGAGTAGTTAAAATTTGAACGTTAGAAAAAGGAATCTAGTTTACTATGAGGAATAATAGAGTAGATAGATTATAAGATATTTAAAAACTAAAAGATATAGAATAGAATGGAAAAGTATAAAGTGAAACTAGATAAAAGAGGGTTCCCATATGTTTAAGAAATGGTTAATCGCTTTCTTTGTTTTTGCTATTTTTTGTGGGAGTGTCGCTGCACTCATACATGCAAATAAAGAAAAGAAATACAGTTTGAAGGCATTTTCAAATTTTGAGGATAAAGTTGGAAATGTTCAACCGAAAGTTGATGCGAATCAGCAAAAACGTTATGATATTGCAGCAACGAAACTCGATCAATATTTAAAAGATAAAGGATTTAACGGAACGGTTCTCGTAACGGATAAAAATAATGTGGTTTTACGAAAAGGCTATGGGTATGCGAATATAAAAGATAAAGTTTTAACAACGCCAAGAACAAAATATCGCATCGGTTCCATAACGAAAACAGTAGTTGCAATATCTATATTACAGCTAAGAGAAAAAGGGAAATTGAATATTGAAGACAATGTAAATAAGTATATTCCATCGTTTCCAGCAGATAAAAACATTACGTTACGAAATTTGTTAACACATACGTCCGGGTTACCAGATCAGGGACAAGGTAGTGTTGATGCGGCATCACGTTTAAAGTTAGTAACGTGGATTGGAGCGCAAAAGTTGCAATTTCCTGCAGGGACAGGATGGAAATATACAGATTATAATTATATGGTACTGGCGTATATTGTAGAAAAGATATCGAATAAACCGCTTGCTGAATATGTGAAAGAAAACATTTTTACTCCTGTTGAAATGAATGAATCTGGTATGGGTGCAACTCTCCCTGAAGATATTTTCTTAGCAGAAGGTTACACGAAAAAAGATAATGAGTTAATAGCTACACCCCGCTTAAAAATGAACTGGCTGTATGGTTGTGGTGAAATGTATACGACCGTTGAAGATATGAAAAGATTAGATGAGGCTATTATGGATGGAAAGCTGATTTCTAAACAAAGCTTATCAGATATGTTTACAGTATCACCTGCGAGAAAATATGGATTTAGCTTCTATATTTACCCAGATTATTATCATAACCACGGTGTATTAGCTGGCTGGAACACTTTTAATAATTTTAACTGGGATAAAAGAACGTTTGTAATATTATTCTCTAACGTACAAAATGGTATGAATGATACATTTAATCAAGAGTTTAGGAAATTAGCGAATGATTTAATAGAAGGAAAATAATTATTTGAAAATCGGTATTGATATAAAATTATCAATACCGATTTTTTTATTTAGTGAACAAGCATGTATGAGAGGGGATTAGTATTAGAATAAATTTATGAAGGAAGTTAAATGATATGGATGTTAAATATAGGAAGTGTATTTTGTGAATGTCATCTATTTGTATTGAAATTATGTGATTATCATGCGGAAGAATAATTGGTAATTTTTACATTGATGAAAAAGCTTGAGCTTCACACTATGTTAAGCCTTACAGTATTGTAGACATGAACAGGAGGTTGAAAAATGAAAAAAATAGTAAAGTTTTGTTTAATAGCTACATTATCTACAACGATTATTAGTGGATGTTCTTTTGAAGGGAATAATGAAAATGCCAAAGGGAAAGAGAAAGAGGATAAAAAAGTAGAGGTACAGAAAAACGCTGGAAAATATACGATGCCGGATGAAAAAGATAAACATGAAGGTACATGGCTACAATGGCCTCATGAATACACATATGGTCAAGAGTATAAACAAGAAGTTGAACCTATTTGGATTAAGATAGCAAGTGCTTTAACTGAGGGTGAAAAAGTCCACATTGTTGCATATGATGAGGAAGAGAAAGAGCGAATCAATAAGCTTTTAATAGATAAGGGGCTGAATATGGATAAAGTTGATTTCTTTATCGCTCCTACTGATGATGTGTGGGCAAGAGATAGTGGACCGATTTTTGTTTATGACAATAATAAAAATCTAAAAATATTAGATCCAGCATTTAATGGTTGGGGAAAGAAAACTCCATATAAAAATGATGCCCGTATACGTGAGAATGTTAGTAAACAATTAGGGATTGAAAGAATTGATTGGGGGAAATTTGTCCTTGAAGGTGGCGCAATTGAATTAGACAGCAATGGGACTGCTTTATTAACTCGAAGCGCAGTAACGAATAAAAATAGAAATCCTGATTTATCAGAAGCGGAAATTGAAAAATATATAAGTGACCTTGGGGTGACAAACTTTATTTGGTTAGATGGAGTGCCTAATTTAGATATTACTGATTTTCATATTGATGGATTTGCTAAATTCCATGATAAATCTACAATCGTAACGATGGCAGAAGATGCCTTGGCTGAATGGGGCTTGTCAAACAAAGATATGGATAAATTGTTAGATGCAAAAAATGCTTCAGGACAGAAATATAAGTACGAATACTTACCGCTTAGTAAAGATAAAGTTACTTTAGAAGGTGGAAAAACTCTAGATTATAAGGGGTCGTATATCAATTATTATGTTGGGAATACAGTTGTATTGGTTCCTAACTATAATGATCCAAATGACAAAATCGCAAACGATACGATTCAGAAATTATACCCGGATCGTAAAGTAGTGGGAATTGATGTGAGAGAGCTTTATAAAAATGGCGGAATGATCCATTGTGTGACACAGCAACAACCGATTCAATTGAAGTAATCGATTATAGTTTCGTTATGTTGCTTTATAGACAAAATAGGTGAAATGCTATCTTTACTTATTTTGTCTTGTTTTAACATCTGTAACAAGAACGGAATGTATAATTTTAATGTAACGATAATTGAATAAAAGTATATTGTCATTATTGGTTTATATGGAAAAGGAGAAAAATGTTTGTGGTAAAGAATTTTAAAAAAGTATTTTCGTTTTTCCCTATCGTTCTACAGTACATTATAAATGTAGCTTTGATCTGTTTGGGAATTGTTTTAAGTGTGTTTCTTATGAAAGAAGTCATTCAATTTATACAAGAACTTAAATTAAATAGTGAGGAATCTAGTTATCATTTAATTGATAGCATTGTCGTATTTTTTTTATATTTTGAATTCATCGTAATGATTATAAAGTATTTTCAAATGAACTTTCATTTTCCATTACGTTATTTTATATATATAGGTATTACGGCTATTGTTCGTCTAATTATTATAGACCATGATAGTCCAATGGATTCATTGATATATGCTTGCGCGATTCTTGTATTAATTAGTGCTTTATTCATTGTAAATTCTAAAATAATGCGTCGTGATTTAGAAGAGTGAACGTTTGTTGTTTAAATCAAAAAAGATGTTTTATCTTTTGGTAAAAAGGAGTAACAGTATTGAAAGAAATAATCTTAACCAGTTTTATAATAATAGGGTTTATGATTCTACTATTTAATTGTATACTTTCATAATTTAAAAGAATAAAAGGTTAATAAGGAAAGAGGTTTTTGTAAATATGGTTCATTACAATAATCAAAATAATTTACATCAAATATTTACATTAAAGGGAACAGTTATAAGAGATATTTTCCCGCAAATTTTATTATATATATGTATTTCAACGATAGTAACTGTGATTAATTATTATTATGTAGAAATAAAAATTAATCAAACTCCTTGGGTAATTGTTGGAGGAGCTTTAGGTCTACTGTTAGTTTTTCGTACTAACACTGCCTATGATAGGTATTGGGAAGGTAGAAAGTTATTTGGCACGGTTGGTGCTTGTACTAGAAATTTGGCAGTTAGTTTTTTATGTTATTGGGAGTCTGAAGGGAAAAAGACGGATCAGGAAAAATTAAAATTTTTACATTTGTTAATTGCTTTTCCAAAGATAGCGAAAGGACATTTGAGAGACGAAAAAGATTTATCCGAAATAAAAGCATTGTTTGATATTTGTTCTGAGAAGGAAAAAGAAATGTTGGCTGAGTCTATTCATTTACCGATTAGTATAGTTTTTATGTTAAAAACTATACTATCAAAAGGTTTGAAAACGGGTCAAATTCACCCAAATGCAATAATTAATATGGAAGCTGATTTGAATACTCTGCTTACGGCTGTGGGTGGATGTGATCGGATCAAAACAACGCCTATTCCTTTTGCATATTTTGCTCATATTAAAATTTTACTGCTCATATTTTGCGGGACTTTATCGATTGGTCTTGTTGATAGTCTTGGATGGTTTACAGTACTTGCAACTACGTTTATAAGTTTTGCATTTATAGGGATTGAAGCAATAGGAGTTGAAATTGAGGATCCATTTGGTCAAGATCCAAACGATCTGCCGCTAGAAGGGATTTGCATTGGTGTAGAAACGCATTTAGTGAATTTATATAATCAAAACGCTCTATTAGAAGTAATGGATTTGAATCTTGATAAAAAAATCATCTAATCCTTCATTGTGTACGACGATTAAAATTTAAAAATCTTGTCAAGAGTCAGTTTACGGCTTAACGACGTCTTTATATTTTTTATATAAATATATAATATTTCTCCGTGCTATAATCCATTCATGAAATGTGCACGTTTCAAAAATTGTAATGAAAAGAGAAATGAATTGGGGAATAGTTGGCTTATTGAAAACAGTTATTCAATCATTATTAAAAAGCGAGGTAAGTAATATGGAACAAAAACATAGTGGCATTATTTTTACTGCAATACCAGATGAATCGAATGAATATTATCGACCATTTTATGAAGACATTATTTATTTTAATGAATACTTAAATGAAAATAAAGCATTTACCGATCAACTTATATCTTTATCTGTTGAAGAGCAAGACTTTCATACAAACTTTTTTGAGTATGATGATATTTGGCTAAGAGATGTTGCACCAGTTGTAACAAATCATCTAGTTAAATTCAAATATCAACCGAATTATTTACCGAAAGATCAAGGACGATATTTAGATCAACAATTTAATAAATGGTTGAAAAAGAACGATTTTGAATATGTGACATCTCCATTGATATTAGACGGTGGAAATCTTATTTGGAATAAAAAAGATACCGTTATATTAACGGAACGCATATTTGATGATAATTATGATTGGACGGAAGAAGAAATTATAGAGCAACTGGAATGGGATTTAGATGTGAGTCGGGTTATTATTATTCCTGCTGAAGAGGGAGATGTACTTGCACACGCAGACGGGATGGTTAAATTTATTGATGAACATACAATGTTTATTAGTGATTTTTTAGGGGATCATGAATTTAGATATAAGGTTCAAGAGATTATTCAAGAGCAAATGCCAGAGGCTGAATTTATAGTTGTTCCTTCGTCATATACAGAGAAGGGTCAATACGATGAAGAGATAGCGTCAGCAAAAGGTTTATATATAAATATGTTAGAAACATGTGATACGCTTTACGTTCCTAAGTTTGGATTAGCTAAAGATGAGGAAGTTTTAAGATATATTCAACAGCATACTGAGAAACAAGTTATTCAAAGTCATGTAGGAGAAATATCGACAATGGGAGGCGCGATGAATTGTTTAACGTGGTATTGTCCTAGTCATTTGTTACCTTCAAAAATGAAAAGGCTGAACGATCAGAATGAAGGTTCTGCAATCAGAAAAATATTTGATTGGTTTTAATAAATAAGCTTATATATAAGAGAATGTATTCAAGGGGTATTTATATGTATACAATTACTGAGTTTTCGCGGATTTGTAAAATGAGTACACGGATGCTAAGGCATTATGATAAAGAGGAAATATTGAAACCAGCATATGTGAATCCGGTAAATGGATATAGATATTATGAGCAAGGGCAGCTTGAAATAGCGCTGAAAATTAAAAAGCTAAGGGAGTATAAGTTTCCTTTACCGAAAATCAAAATAATTCTTCAATCATCAGATCAAGATTCATTTATTAAACATATGCAATCACAAATTATAGAGTTGTCTCATGAGGTGAAACAAAATTTACAGGTTATTTCAGAAATGAATGAAATGGTAAATATGAATTATGCTTTAAATACTGCTTGTCATAGAAATTACGATATATTTATTGGAATGAGAAATGAAATAACAGTAATTGCTCAAAGACTGCAAATAAATATAGATGATATGGATGATTATTTTTATGACTTATATGAAAAAGTACAAAAGCATAACTTACAAATGGTCGGTTCGCCCTCTACGGTCTTTTATGATGAAGAGTATATTCCAAATGAAAGTGATGTTGAATTAAGGATTCCGGTCATGCATGGGAACAATAAAGATGTAGTACAAGAATATGAAATAAAAAAATTAAATCCACATCAAATCGTTACTACTATGCATTATGGAAGTTATGACTATATAGGCTACGCTTATATTGCGTTAGAAAAATGGATTGAAAGAAATGGTTATGTAATAGATGGTTCACCATATGAGGTCTACATAAAGGGACCTGAATGTGATTGTTTAGTAGAGGAGTATGTGACACAAATTTGTTTTTTAGTTATGAAAATAGACTGAGAATAAGGATTGACATTAACATTGTGTCAATCCTTATTCTATTTATGTAAGTAATTCATCATAATAAAAAGGAGAAAGAATATGAAAAGAACAATCATGATTATTTGTCTGATTCTAAGTATGACATGGTTTTCAGCGTGTACTCCTGGAGTAGGAGAAGGTGAGAATGGTAGCTTCGTTCTACCAAATCAGTTGCCAAAAAATGTAGTGTTTAAAAATGGTACAATCTATACTTCAAATGACAAGCAAGACATTGTAGAGGCTGTAGCCGTTAAAGAAGGGAAAATTACATTTGTTGGTTCAAACAAAGATGTAGAAGGATTTATAAATGAAGATACGAAAGTGGTGGATTTACAAGGACGTTTTATTCTTCCTGGTTTTGTGGACAATCACAATCATATATTTGAGGCGAAATCACCAGCAGCAGGGAATTGTAGTGTTTCACCGGATGCTGCGCTGCAAGAACAACGCTCGTATTTAAAGGCTTGTAAAAAAGATGTGAAAGATGGCGAATGGATAAGCGGAACAGGATTTAGTTTGGAAGAGCTGTTAAAAGATATGGACGAAAAATCAGAACAACAAACGCCATTACAAGTTCTTGATGAGTTATTTCCTAATAACCCTGTATTAATTATGGAAAGAACTTCTCATTCTGTATGGGTTAACTCAAAAGCATTGGAAGTAGCGGGAATAAATAAAGAGACGAAAGATCCGCAAGGCGGAAGAATCATCCGGGATCCAGAAACAGGAGAACCTTTCGGGCTTCTGTATGATACAGCAGGGGATATCGTGATGGAAAAAGCATGGAATTCCCAGCCCAATCTCTTTGAAAAAAATTATGAAGGTTTGTTAGACGGTTTAGATGAGGTTGCGAAGAATGGTATTACTACAGTCGGCGATGGACGTCTTTATTGGAAACGAGGCTGGTTAGATGTTTGGAATAAAGTTAATGATGAGAAAAAGTTAACGTCGCGAGTAGTACTTCGTCCGTGGGTATATCCGAACTTAAATGAAGCAGAGCAAATGGAGTATTTCAAAAAAATTAAGCGTGATGATGTATCATCTAGAATGCTTATTAATCAAGTGAAGATGTATAGTGATGGAATTAGCATTAACAGCACAGCTAAAATACTAGAAAAATATAAATTTGAGTGGTTTAAAGGAACACCGTACGGTTTGAACTATATTCCAGAAGAAAAAATGAAGTGGTGGTTGAGTGAACTCAATAAAATTGGTTACGGTGCACTCATCCACACAATTGGAGATGGCGGAGTAAGAGAAAGTTTAAATGCAATTGAAGCAGCGAAAAAAGAAGGGGCGAATCAACCTTATACGCTTACACATGTGGAAATGGTAGAAGATAGTGATATAAATCGTTTTGCTAAGTTAGGTATTAGCGCTGATTTCCAAGTAGGTCATGATTTTGCAGAAGATCCTAAACAAAGCTGGGCAAGTGCGTATTTTACAAATCAACAGATGAAACGAATTATGCCGTTAGGACGCATTTGGAAAACAGGAGCAAATGTATCGCTTAGTAGTGATTGGGACGTAAACGAACTGAATCCACTTGTGACAATTTCGAATGCGTTAAGTATTGAAGAGAAAGGCTTATCTGATATATATGCAGCTATTGATGCTTATACAATTAAGCCCGCCAAAGCATTAGGCCTTGATAATATTACTGGTTCAATTGAAGTAGGTAAATCAGCCGATATGGTATTGCTAAATGAAGATATTACTAAAATGAGTGTCGATAAGATTCCGAATGCGAAAGTTTTAGTGACGGTTTTACAAGGAGAAGTAGTGTATCACAAGGGAAAATAAAGAATCAGTTTATGAAGTAGTTAATATATTTCTGTTGACCTTAACACGATGTCAAAGTTTAGACTGAACTTACATTCGAAGAAGGGGTGAACACGTATGAGAAATATAGAAAATAGTTTGTTTTATATGCCTGCTCAGTGGGAAAATCATGAGGGGACATGGCTCCAATGGCCTCATGATAAAGCTCATAGAGGTGAAGGTTACAGATCTAAGCTAGATGATATTTGGGTAACGATGGCAAAGGAGCTTCATTACGGTGAGAATGTGCATATTGTTGTATTTGATGAGGAAGAAAAAGTACATGTACAATCGAAGTTAATTGAAGCGAATGTAGATATGGATAAAATTGATTTTTTAATTGAAGAAACGGATGATGTTTGGATAAGAGATAATGGACCGATCTTTGTAAAAGATAAGGAAGGCAATCTCTGTTTAACACACTGGGTATTTAATGGTTGGGGGGATAAATATCCGTATGAAAATGATGCTGTTATTCCGGAAAAAATAAGTGAAATGTATAGCATTCCAAAAGTTAAATCTAGTGTCTGTATAGAAGGTGGAGGAATAGAGATAAATGGAAATGGCACCTTAATGGCGGCAAAAACTTCTATTATAAATGAAAATCGAAATCCTACACTAAATCAGGAAGAGATTGAAATAGAGTTAACGAAGTATTTGGGAGTAACGAATTTTATATGGATAACTGGTATTCGCGGAGAGGATAATTATGATGAAGATACAGATTACCATATTGATGGGGCAGCGCGTTTTGTAAATGAAAATACAATTCTTTATGAATATGATCCTTTTGGGGAAGGAGAGTTGTACCTTTTGGAGGCGCAGGAAAAGCATTATCAAGAATTGCGACAAGCGAGAAATATAGATGGAAATCCATTTCAGCTCATCCCAGTACCTGTAACAAGAAAAGTGGTAAAAGAGGCAGACTGTAAAGGTTCGTATTTGAACTTTTATATTGGAAATGAAGTTGTATTGGTTCCTATATACGGTGATGAACATGATAAGTTAGGACTTCAAATCATTGAAGGGCAGTTTCCAGGAAGAAGAATTGCCGGTGTTTATGTAAATGAACTGTATGCGTATGGTGGTATGATTCATTGTGTGACGCAGCAACAAGTGAATAAATGAAATGTATATTTTATATGAAAAAGCATGCAGATTCTATAATCTGCATGCTTTTTTCTATAATGCTGAAAACTCTTCAACAAGTTGGGTGAATCGATTTAATGCACTTTCAATCGGTTCTGGTGTAGTTAAATCAACGCCAGCTTTTTTCAGTAGGTTTAATGGATAGTCAGAACTTCCGCCTTTAAGGAATTCAATATAGTTTTTCTGAGCATTTGGATCACCGCTTAATAATTTATCGGCGATTTGAATGGCAGAAGCGAATCCAGTTGCGTATTTGTATACGTAAAATGGACGGTAGAAATGAGGGATTCTAGACCAGCCATATTTTACTTCTTCGTCAAATACGAGAGAGTCGCCATTATATTCTCTAAATAAGTTTTCGTAAATTTCACTAAAGACTTTGGCATTTAATGGTTTACCTTGTTCGGCCATTTCATGTGTGATTTTTTCAAATTCTGCAAACATGATTTGTGTAAAGAAAGTACCTTTAAAGCTATCGATAAAGTAGTTAATTAAATGATTACGTACGTTCGTTTCTTTTGCTTCTTTTAATAAATAATGAATTAATAACACTTCATTTACTGTAGAAGCGACTTCTGCAACAAAGATAGTATAGTGTGCAGAAATTCTTGGTTGGTATCCGTGTGAGTAATGCGTATGCATACCGTGCCCGCATTCATGAGTAAGGGTGAAAAGGCTATTTAAATCATCATGATGATTTAAAAGAATGAAAGGATGAACACCGTATATACCAAAGTTATAAGCGCCAGAACGTTTTCCTGGTGTTTCTCTCACATCTATATAGCGTTTATCTTTAAAGTTTTTTAATGTTTCGATATATTCTTTACCTAAAGGAGCTAGTGACGCGATCATTATATCAAACGCTTCGTCGTATGGAATGTCTTGTTTTACACCTTTTACTAAATCAACACTCAAGTCGTATTGTCGTAGTTCATCTACATTTAATTTTTCTTTTCTAAGTTCATTATACGTATGTAATGATTGAATGTTTTTTTTCGTTGTCTCAATTAAATTTTCATATACTTCTTTCGGAACCATGTCGCCAAATAATGATTTTTCTAAAGCTGATGGATATTTTCGTAGCTTTGAGACAGTAACATTGTTTTTAATAGCTGCGGACAAAGTAGAAGCGATAGAATTCTTTAATTGAACGTATGGTTTGTAATAAGCTTTATAGGCTTCTTCACGTTTCTCACGATTCTCATCTTCTATTAGCTTTGAATACATTCCACGTGTTAAGTTTACTTTTTCTCCATCATCAGTAGTCACTTCACCAAAAATTATATCTGCATTATTTAACATGCCAAATGTATGCTGCGGGGAGGAGAGTGCTTCACCCATTTGTGATAAAATCTCTTCTTGGTCTTTATTCAAAACGTGTTTTTTATAACGGTATAGCTCAAATAAGTCTTCTTTATAATAGTGTAAGCCTTCGGTTTCTTCTATGTAAGAATATAATGTGTTTTCATCTACGCTAAGTAAGAATGGAGAAAAGAAAGATTTAGCCGCACTTACTTTCACGTGTAATTGTGATACTTTATCGACAAGGGATTGAGCGTCAGTATCGCGTGTATCAAGATCAGATTGTAATCGTGCATAAGCGAACATTAAAGATATTATGCTAGATATTTCTTCACTCTTTGTTAAATAAGCTAATAAACTATTGCCGTCATGAATATTTCCATTAAACTTGTGTAATTCATTCGTTAATACTTCAATTTTATGAAAATCGCTTTCCCAATCTTCAATTGTATGATAAATATCCGTTAAATCCCATTTTTCTTTATCAGCTACTTGTAGTCGATCTTTAAGTTCAGTCATAATCATTTCCTTTCTAAATATGTAGTTATATTCCTATATAACTATGAAATACAACAAATTGCAAAAAATCCCTGCTGGAAAATAAAAAGCCTTGCCGGAAATGGCGAGGCTTTAAAAGTTATAATGTAATGCCGAACGTTGAATGAAGGAGGTTTGTATATTGCTCTTTTGTAATTGTTTCTTTTGTTTTATTTCTATTTTTCGTTACTGTAAGGCTATCTTTTGTTAATGATGCGTGCCCGTCATGAGTAAGTTTTACAACAAGAGGTACTTTGTTAAATGGTGAACCTTCATGTTCAACAATAATTTTTTGTGCTGCATTTACTTTCGTTTCATCCACTTCTTCCAAGTAAAATGCATAACCTACTGTCCAATCATCAGTAGAAGATTGATCTAGAAACTCATTGCTTTTACGCATTTCTAAAATATAATTACCTTTTTCAGTCGTTTCTTTACGAATACGATAGTCGCCTGTTACAGAATGAACGATCTCACCTGAGAAAGGAACAGGGGAAAGGGGTAAATATGATCCGAAACCTACTTCAATTAAGTAAAGTTCATTATGATGTTGTAAAACAGTTGCGATATGCCCTGAATCTACAGCCCATATAGAATTTGCAGCGTTATAAACTGTTCCTGAAACGAGATGGACATCGAATTTAGAGTCTTTAAGGAAGTAATACATAGTAGGATTGAGTTCATAACAAAGGCCGCCACGGTTGTTTATTAAAATTTTTTCTTTTAGATTTTCTTTTGATATTTCTTTAAAGTTGTTTTCGAGAATATTTAAGTTTTCAAAAGGGACAGATTGTGACATTGCGTACATAATGTTAGGTAAATCTTCAAATGAAACTGTTTCTTTTTCTTCTATATTTAATCGTGCGAAAAATTGTTTTTGAAAGTTTGTCATGAAAATCCCTCCGTTATGATTTTATAGGTAAATTGTAAACAATCTTGAATAAGATGTGAAATTTAAACTATGTGGGGGTACTTGTGGAATATGTGAAGTTACGTGAAAAATAATGTGAGAGATTAAAAGATTACTACTTTACTAACTGTAGAACGAATATTATAATGATTTTAATAAATTATGCAAACGTTTTCTTGAAGGGGATGGTGTAAATATGTTGAAAAGGATTATGGTAGTCTGTTTATTGTTTACTTTACTTTTTCCTAATATATATGAGGGGAATAAGGCGGAAGCAGCAACGATAAACAATGGAACATTAATGCAGTATTTTGAGTGGTACGCTCCGAATGATGGGAATCATTGGAATCGTTTGCGTTCTGATGCTGGAAATTTAGCTCATAAAGGAATTACATCTGTATGGATACCACCTGCATATAAAGGGACTTCACAAAATGATGTAGGATATGGAGCGTATGATTTATATGATTTGGGGGAATTCAATCAAAAAGGAACGGTGCGGACGAAATATGGGACAAAAGTACAGTTGAAATCTGCAATTGAAGCTTTACATAAGCAAAACATCGATGTATACGGTGATGTAGTTATGAATCATAAAGGTGGAGCAGATTATACTGAAACTGTCACAGCTGTTGAGGTAGACCGTAACAATCGAAATATTGAAGTGTCAGGTGATTATGAAATTAATGCATGGACGGTGTTTAACTTTCCAGGGCGCGGAGATTCTTATTCTAATTTCAAATGGAAATGGTATCATTTTGACGGAACGGATTGGGATGAAGGAAGGAAATTAAATCGAATTTATAAATTTAGGGGTATAGGTAAAGCGTGGGACTGGGAAGTGTCTAGCGAGAATGGGAATTATGATTATTTGATGTATGCAGATCTTGATTTTGATCATCCTGATGTTGCGAATGAGATGAAAAATTGGGGGACGTGGTATGCGAATGAATTAAATTTAGATGGTTTTCGTTTAGATGCTGTTAAACATATTGATCATGAATATTTACGCGATTGGGTAAATCATGTCAGACAGCAAACGGGGAAAGAAATGTTTACAGTAGCTGAATATTGGCAAAATGATATCCAGACTTTAAATAATTATTTGGCGAAAGTCAATTATAATCAATCTGTATTTGATGCACCGCTTCATTACAATTTTCATTATGCTTCAAAAGGAAATGGGAATTATGATATGAGAACTATTTTAAATGGAACAGTAATGCAAAATCACCCTGCACTCGCAGTTACTCTCGTTGAGAATCATGATTCTCAACCTGGACAGTCATTGGAATCTGTAGTAAGTCCGTGGTTTAAACCGTTGGCATATGCATTTATTTTAACACGTGCAGAGGGCTATCCTTCAGTTTTCTATGGTGATTACTATGGGACAAGCGGAAATAGTAGTTATGAAATTCCAGCGTTAAAAGATAAAATTGATCCAATTTTGACGGCACGAAAAAACTTTGCATATGGTACGCAGCGTGATTATTTAGACCATCCAGATGTGATTGGCTGGACAAGAGAAGGCGATGGTGTACATGCTAATTCTGGTTTAGCGACATTACTCTCGGACGGACCAGGAGGATCAAAGTGGATGGATGTTGGAAAGAATAACGCTGGGGAAGTATGGTACGATATTACGGGTAATCAAACAAATACTGTAACAATTAATAAAGATGGATGGGGGCAGTTCCATGTAAATGGAGGCTCGGTTTCCATATATGTTCAGCAGTAAATTGGTGATGAAAAGAAGAGGTAGACTGAAATATAAGTTCTCCTCTTCTTTTTTACATTCTGCATAGTTATTAAAGTATGACACCTTTACTTCTTATAAAACATATAGTATGATGATTTCAATAAATTAGATTTCAATGAACATAAAATATAAATTAATGAGAGGTGCTTTTTGTGAGTGCGGTAGGTACTAAATAGGAAAAATTTAATGAAATAAATCGGATAAGACCAGGGGATTTTTATGTACATCATACCCCTAATTTTGTCATGGATTTATTTCGAAACCTATGAAGATACCTACAATACTTTATAAAGCGTGTAATAAGGGGATTGCCATCTGTTTTTTTATGGCTTATTTCCTCATATGTTATTACACTTGCCTTGTAAATGTAAAAGCTGCGGTATCCCCGCAGCTTTTTTGTATATGTTTTTGATGTATAAAAATGGTAATTGAATAATGTAGAATTCATTGGAATCTAATGAGTAGGTATCTTCATTGATGATAGAAATCAATCATAGTGAGGAGAAACAAAATGAATACGATGACTTTTGAAAAGTTACAATATAACGAATTAATGGAAATAGTGAAATCATATTGTATAAGTGGATTAGGTAAGGAATTATTAAATAAATTAGAGCCGAGTACGAGTATAAAAGTAGTGAGAAATCGCTTAAATGAAACGACAGAAGCACGAGCTATAGTAGATGCAGAAGGACATGTTCCTTTCTTCGGAATTTCCAATATCGCTAGTACAATTCAAAAATTAGAAAAAGGGATGATTTTAGATCCAGCAGAGTTAGTGAGCGTTTCAGACTTTTTACGTGGATGTAGAAAGATTAAAAAATTTATGTTAGATAAAGAATTCTTTGCGCCAGTATTAGCTTCTTATGCAAATTCAATGACTGAATTTAAAAGTATTGAAGAGGAAATTAACTTTTCAATTAAAGGAAATGGCATTGATGCAGCTGCTAGTAAAGAGTTAAAACGAATTCGAAATAACATTGATTCTGTAGATGGAAAAATAAAAGAACGTTTAACGAAATTTTTAAATAGTAGTGCAAATAAGAAATATATTCAGGAATTCTTTATTAGTAAGAAGGACGATAGGTATACGATTCCAATTAAATCTTCTTATAAAAATCAAGTTGCGGGAAGTATAGTTGAAGCATCTGCAAAAGGTTCTACTGTATTTATAGAACCACATACGGTTACAAAATTAAATGCGGAACTCGCAAGTTTGAAAGCAGAAGAAGCGATGGAAGAGTATCAAATTTTAGCGACATTATCAGGAATGGTATTAGAAAACATTTATCATATAAAAATTAATATGGAACTAATTAGCCAATATGATATGGTATTTGCGAAAGCGAAATTTAGTAAATCAATCGATGGAATAGAGCCGAAGTTAAATGATCATGGCCACATTCATTTAGTAAATTGTAAGCATCCGCTTTTAAGTGGGAAAGTAGTACCGTTAAACTTTGAAATCGGTCAAGAATACCGTAGTTTAATTATTACAGGACCGAATGCAGGCGGAAAAACAATTGTGCTAAAAACAATAGGATTGTTAACATTAGCGACGATGTCAGGTTTGCACATCGCTGGAGATAAAGAAACGGAAATTGCTATTTTTGACAACGTATTTGTAGATATTGGTGATAATCAAAGTATTGAAAATGCACTAAGTACATTCTCATCGCATATGAAAAATCTATCCGAGATTATGAGGATGTCAAATAATAATACATTACTACTATTTGACGAAATAGGAAGCGGTACAGAACCGAATGAAGGTGCGGCGCTTGCGATATCTATTTTAGAAGAATTTTACCTTGCGGGATGTATTACAATTGCGAGTACGCATTACGGTGAAATTAAGCGTTTTTCAGAAATGCATGGTGATTTTATGAACGCAGCAATGCAATTTAATAGTGAAACACTAGAGCCACTTTATAAATTAGTGATCGGTAAATCAGGTGAAAGTAATGCACTTTGGATTGCGAATAAAATGAATGTGAGAGACCATGTACTGCAAAGAGCGAAAGAGTATATGGCAAATAAAGAATACGCTCTAGAAAAAGTGAATGAAAGTAAAATTAGAAAACCAAAATTCGTGCAAGAAAAAAGAGAAAATGACTATGAATATAAAATCGGTGACCGTGTGAATTTATTGGATCATGATGATTTTGGTATCATCTATAAGGAAAGAGATAATTTCTATAATGTCGTTGTATATTATAACGGTGAATTCGTTGAAGTGAATGTAAAACGTATTACTTTAGAGGTAGCGGCGAAAGAATTATACCCAGAAGGATATGATTTAAATACACTATTTGTCGATTATAAAGAAAGAAAAATGCAGCACGATATGGAGCGCGGATCGAAAAAAGCGCTTCGTAAAATTGAAAAAGAAATAAGAAAGAATAGAGGATAATATAGAATGGTAACGATTAGACAAGAACAACAAAATGATTGTAGTAAAACTGAAGAAGTTGTAAAACAAGCATTTTCAAATGAAGAATTTAGTGATAAAAAGGAACATGAACTTGTAAAACGTATTAGAGAATGTGACGCGTTTATTCCTGAATTATCAATCGTTGCAGTAGATGAGGAAATAGTCGGGCATATTATGTTATCAAAAATTAAGATAGAACAAGACGGAACTTCTGTAGAATCATTAGCACTTGCACCAGTATCCGTTGCTAGGGGCCATCAGAAAAAAGGAATTGGCGGAAAACTTATCGTAGCTGCTTTAGAAAAAGCGAAAGAACTAGGATATGAATCTGTTGTGGTATTAGGTCATCCAGAGTACTATCCGAAATTTGGATTTAAAAAAGCAAGTGATTGGAATATAAAAGCACCATTTGAAGTGCCAGATGAAGTGTTTATGGTGATGGAGTTAAGAGAGAATGCTCTTCAAGGTGTAGAAGGAGTTGTACAATATTCGAGTGCTTTTGCTGAGTAGGAGAATCGATTAAGAAATGTAATCATAAAAGATGCTATCTTTTTGTAGGAATATACAGAAAGATAGCTTTTTTTATTAAGCAGATCTACTTACGTATATTTTGCTCAATGAATAATTGAGATGGTAAAATTGATATAGAAATGTAAAGGGAGAGAATATGATGAAGAATCGAGAAACAGATAGCAATGAGAATGTAGTTACGTTATATGTTACAAGACATGGTAAAACAATATTAAATACGAATCATCGCGCGCAAGGTTGGGCAGACTCTCCGTTAGTAGAAAAAGGTGTGGAAGTTGCCTCTAATTTGGGAACGGGATTAAAAGATATTCATTTTGCGAATGCGTATAGTAGTGATAGCGGTCGAGCGATTGAAACTGCTAATTTAGTATTAAAATATAGTGAGCAATCAAAATTGAAACTTGAGAAAAGAAAAGATTTACGAGAATTAAATTTTGGTATTTTTGAAGGTGAAAAACTTGAAAATATGTGGGATGTGGTTGGGAAAGCTGCGGGCGTTGCATCTCCAGAAGAACTCATGAAGTTTTCTATTCAAGAAGTGATTAATCTTATTAGAGCAGCAGACCCTACGAAACAGGCGGAAGATTGGGAATTATTTTCTACTCGGATAAAAACAGAGATTGATAAAATTAGTGAAGAAGCTGCTAAAAATGGAGGTGGCAACGTTTTAGTTGTCGTTCATGGGCTTTTGATTACTGCCTTAATAGAAATGTTAGACAGTGCCAAAACAAAACTTGGAGTGGAAAATGCAAGTGTGACGAAGATTGTATATCAAGATGGGAAGTACACAGTCGAATCAGTTGGGGATATGAGTTATGTTGAAAAAGGAAAAGAAAGTGTGGAAATATAATTAAATCTCAAATAGAAATAAGAAAAAGAAGCTAGAAAGATCTTAACGAGATCTCTTTAGGGTGAGTTTTACTCAACATAACAAATAAGATCGTATGCCTTTTCGCATAAGCGGAAGGGTCTTTTTTTATTGATTTAAATCATATTTCGTTGATTTTGTACCAAAAACAGTACCACTTTCAACATAAAGTCAGAGTGCACAATGATTTATGTTACAGTTGATTAGAATAGGTGTATAAAATCTTGTTTGAGCAGTAATGTAAAGAGACTCGCAACTGTTTCAGATAGATTTTCAAAATGGGGGGGAATAATGGATTTTCAAGATTTGATGGAATTTAAAGGATATATATATTTAAACAAATTGATTGAACCTGAAGGGAATTCACTGAGGGTACTTATTGATAGGTGCAAAGTTAACAAAACTAAGGGACTCATGAAAATTACAGGTGAGGTGGAAATAGAAGCATCATCCATTGATGTTGATAACAATCTGCCAATTGTGCAATTGGATTTTGAAACGTATGTTGCTTACTCCATTACTAATGAATCGTTTACTGTAATGGATGATTACGAAATTTCAGAAGGTAGAATTTTTAGGATTTACTCAAAATCAAGATATTTGGATTTCATTAAAACAGGAACAATTGCTGAATTTATATTTCCTGAAGAGCAGTTCGTTCACTATCAAATTCCTTGTTTGAACCATATAATCGACATTATTTCATATGATGAGCCGAAAATTACTGGAATAAAAAGAAACTAATAAAATTCCATAATAAAAGAGCATCGGAATCGATGCTCTTTTATATGCTTATCTTTTCTTTTTTTAAGTGGAACGATTACGGGATTAATAAAATCTTCCCAGTACTTTTACGGCTCTCTAATAATTCATGCGCAAGAGCACCATCTTGTAAAGCGAATGTAGTTGGACTCGCGATATTTAATTCTCCTGCAGTGATCCAATCAAATAATTGAGTAGAGCGCTGCTTGCGTTCTTCATACGTAGTAAGAACGTTCCAAAGGTCTCCGCCAGTTAAAGTTTTTGAAGTATCCATAAGCATACGTGGATCTACAGGTGCGGGATTACCGCCAGCCATTCCATAGAATACAACGGTACCACCAACTTTAGTAGCTTTAAAACTTTCTTCTAAAGTAGAACCTACTGATTCATACACAACATTTACTCCGGTACCATTAGTTATTTCAAGTACTTTCGTATGCCATGCTTCAGTATATAAAAATACGTGATTAGCACCAGCTAACGTAGCTACTTGTGCTTTTTCTTTTGATGATGTAAGACCGATTACTGTTCCGCCCAGTAGTTTAATCATTTGAACGAGAAGTTGGCCAACGCCACCAGCTGCAGCGTGTACTAAAGCTATATCACCTTGTTTTATTTGATAGCTATCTTTCGTTAAATAATGTGCTGTTAATCCTTGTAATAAGACAGAAGCGGCTGTTTCAAAAGAAATAGAATCTGGAAGCGTAATTGCTTTTTCAGATGGAACGGCAACTAATTCTGCATTTGAGAATGGAACGTCAGCAAATGCAATGTGGTCTCCGGGATTGATAGTAGTAACGTTAGCTCCTACTTTTTCAACAATACCAGCGCCTTCATAACCTAATATATAAGGCGGGTTACCAGCGAGATGATAATCGCCGCGGCGTCTATAAATATCAGCGAAATTTAAACCGATTGCTTGCATGCGAACAAGAATTTCATTTGGATTTATAATTGGATCAGGTATTTCTTTATATTGTAGTACATCAGCATTTCCGAACTGTTCGAAACAAAGTGCTTTCATATGGAATACCTCCATTTATATTGTTTGTAGATGTTCTTTATCATACAATACAACTATCAATAGAAAAAGAAGATTATTTCGATGGAATCAATCGGTAATATCGATTGAAAAGAGGGATGATAAATGGAGATAAAACAATTAATTACATTTAAAGTGGCTGCAGAAAGCTTAAATTTTACACAAACTGCGAAGAAATTGAATTTTGCTCAGTCGAGCGTGACAGCGCAAATTAAAACGTTAGAGGCTGAGCTCGGTACGCCGTTATTTGAGAGATTAGGAAAACGTCTTTTCTTAACTGAAGCAGGAAAGAAGTTTCAACTATATGCCGATAAGATGATTGCGCTTAGTAACGAAGCAAAAATGGCTGTGAAAGATGATGAGGAAATAGCGGGTACGTTAATAATCGGTGCACAAGAAAGTCAATGTACATATAGGCTTCCATCTATATTAAAGAAATTTAAAGCACAATTTCCTCAAATAAAACTTATATTTAAACCTGCGCATTCCAATAAAGATGCGAAAGAGCAATTGATGGAGGGGAAAGTAGATCTTGTATTTATTTTGGCCGAATGTAAAACAGAGGATGTTTTACATGTGGAGCCACTTATGAAAGAAGAATTAAAAGTAGTAGCTGCTCCTACGCATCGTTTACTTGAACAACCTTCCGTTTCTACAAAAGATTTAGAAAGCGAAACACTTTTACTAACAGAACTAGGTTGCTCGTATCGGACTTTATTTGAAGAGCTATTTCGCGCAGAAGATGTATACCCAGCAAATAAGATCGAATTTGTTAGTGTCGAGGCAATTAAACAATGTGTCATTGCCGATTTAGGTATAGCAATTTTGCCAGCAATAGTAGTAGAAAAAGATATACGAGAGGGAACGATAAAGGAATTAGTCTTAAAGAATACAATCACTCCGATCTATACGCAAATCGCTTGGCATAAAGATAAATGGATGACATCGCCGTTACAGCAATTTATTGAGGTAACGAGGGAGTCTTTTGCAAGGAATTAAGTGGAGAAATATTTGTTTTATATGTAAGAAAAAATGGCACTTTTGTATAGAGAGAACCGATACTTGGATGAAACAAGTATCGGTTCTTTATAGCATATTTTTATAATCATTTTTAAGTATTGCCATAATAATTTCATCCGAGTACGTATCATTATAAAATAAGGATTGACGTAAGGTTCCTTCTTTTACAAACCCAACCTTTTCATAAGCTCTAATTCCACGTAAATTATGGCTAAATACTTCTAACTGTAAACGATTGAATGTGAGTTGTTCAAAAACAAATCTTAAAACTATTTTCATAGCTTCAGTTCCGTAGCCTTTCCCTGTTAATGAAATAGAAAGCATAGATATTCTGAATCCAGCTCTTTGGTTCTCCTCATCGATATCTAAAATCGATAACTCTCCAATCATTTCGTCAGTACTGTTTAAACAAATAGCGAAATCATAGCGATTTGAATCATTATTTATATTATCTATATGTGCTTTAATTTGCTCCAATGAAAAAGTAGGCTTGGTTCCAGTCATATATCTTATTTCTTCATCCATTGTACTTTCTAATATAATGGGCGCATCTAGCTCACAAAGGGGCCTTAAATAAATTCTTTCACTCTCTAATCTCATTATAAATTTCTCCTTAAGGTTGGTGATAGAGTATATAAATATTTTTGATATACATTGAAGAAGAGTTTTATTTTGTGTATTGTTTGAAAAGTATGTATCTTACTTTGATGTTACATGAATTTTATAATGGTATGGTATACCTAAAACAAATAATAAAAGTTTTATACACAAAAAAATGTATCAACAAGTTTTTTGATAATACTATTATTATTGCTTTTCATTCCACTTTTAAATGAACATGAATTTTTTATAAATATTTTTAGTGGAAAATAAGCCTTTCCCACTAATTTGCACCGTAGTTAAACAAGACTTAAATAACGTTATTGTCACTTTACAAGAGCATGTTTTGATTGGTTCTCAAAACATGCTCCTTCTTTTTGTTTGTTTATCCCGTATTAACGGATAGTGAGACTCCAACTTCGAACCTTGACCGAAGCAAAGTAGGTAGGAGTCGGCCTATCCAGAAAAGCCTGATAGAGTAGGGAGGTTCCTTTAATGTTTTGGAATAATTTAGCATAAGTGATTTTCATATCTCTAAATTTATGCTCTAATTAAAATAAAGGAGGCAAGTAAATGGGGAATGAGATTAAACGATATGTAATACGCACTTTTATATTTACATGGATACTATGGGGGCTATTAATTAGCTTAATAAAATTAAACATTACGACATTTGGTACACCGTTAGCGATGATATTATTTGTTTTCGGAGGGATCATGCCATCAATCATTGCAATTAGTTTAAAGAAAAAATATGGATCAAAAGAAGAGTTCAGAGTGTTTATTAAAAATATTGTTAATCCTAGGTATTACTTTGTATGGTATGTTCTAATCGTTGTTCTAGCTTTTATTAGCTGTTATCTTCCAACGATATTTGGTGGAGCAACGATGCAAAAACCATTATACGTGGCATTACTTAGTTTTCCAATAATGATTATTGGTGGCGGTCTTGAAGAAATCGGATGGAGAGGGTTCTTACAACCTGCCCTTCAGAAAAGGTTTTCGGCATTTTTTAGTACGGTTATTGTGAGCGTTATATGGGCTATTTGGCACTGGCCGTTATGGTTTATTCCAGGTACGAATCAAACTCAAAGGGATTTTATAGCCTTTATAATTACGACAATTGCTGTATCTTTCTTATTAACTACAATTATTAACACAACTAAAAGTATTTTTATGTGTCTAATTTTTCATGCGCTTCTTAATTCTTTTTGGACTGTGTACGTGCCAAATGATAAAGTGTTACCAGCATTTTCAACTTTTATTTTCGGAATTTTCGTATTTATCGTGTATAAAGTCATAATAAAAAGAAAGAACCTCTTATTGATTAGGTAACTGAAATAATAAAAGGAAACATATTAATATATTTTTTATGGATATGAAACTAATTAATAAGAACACGACACAAACATAATTAAAATATAATACAAGTTTGTGCCGCAAAAAAATTTGCAAAACTATAAACAACATCAAAAAGAATGAAGAGCCTTTCAATATACATAAACAATGCTAAGGACAGTTATAGTAATTCATTTGTTAGAACAATTGAATTAACTAAGGTCTGTGTCAGGAGGAGTATATCCAAGGTGACGAGTCATTGATACAATTTGGCCTTTATGATGAAATTCATGTGTTTCCGCATGGGTTAAAAGCCATAGCGGAGTTGTGCTCCAAGGTTCTTTTTGCCATTTCACTTCATTTGCTATATTTTCGAGCCAACGGTCATTGTATGCATCTAAAAATCGTTGTACAGTTTCATCTACTAACTTAAATCTAGCACGAACTGTTTCGACATCTGCATGCTCAATTTCGTAGTCGCTAGCAAATGAAAAATCTGCTCGTTTTTGTTTAAATGCGAATGATCCAAGCCAGTATCGATAGCAATCGGCTACATGAATATGTGTTTTTATAATGCTGCCACTTCCGAAGTTAGGAACCGTACTGTGCAATTTTTCTTGTGGAATTTCTTCCAAAAATGTAAATAGATTTTCCCTTGTAGAACTAATAAGATTATATTGTTGTTTTAAAACATCTAACATGTAATTACACTCCTCTTTTGTTTACTGTAATATTTGTGCAGTAAGTATTTCTATATTTATGAGGAGTGGTCCTTTTTTATTGTTTTCAGTAAGCATATTAGATGTGTTTTTTAATTGTTTCTGATAGATTAAACAAGGTGAAACTTTAATAAGTAGAACATTCTTAGCTCATAATAAATTGTACATAAAAAAGGGGACGATAAAATGAATAGAATAATTGGTTTAAAACAATTTGAAATAACGCGTGGGGCATTACTTGAATTTATGGAGACGCTTGATGATAAAACTGCGGATACGCAGCCGGAGGGCTTTAACAATACAATTCGCTGGCATATCGGTCACGTGTTAACGGCAGCAGAAACTTTCATGTTTGGAAGAGAATTTAAACAATTACCAACTGAATATCCAGGTATGTTCGGGTATGGATCAAGACCATCTAAATGGAAAACAGAAGGACCATCATTAGAAGTGCTAACGGTTCAATTAAAAGAACAAGCGAAGCGCATTCAAGAAATTCCAGCAGAAGCATTTGAAAATAAACTTCCAGAGCCATTTTTAGGGTTGGAAACAGTTGGAGAGCTTTACGGTATGATGTTGTATCATGAAGCAGATCATATTGGGCAAATGAAGGCGATGGAACGAATTATTAAGGCTTTTTAGTTTTTGGTAAAGTTTAATTGCATATAAAAAACGAAATCACAGATGTTTTGTCAAAATTGAGGTGTAAGTAATTACAACCTTATTTTTCACAATACAGGTGTAATGTTAAATAATATATAGACAAAAAGGGTAGATAATTTATTATCTATCCTTTTTTGTTGTTGAACTTCTTGAAGGATTAAGGATTATGAACGCTAATCATCGTGATGCTGATGAAGAAGGAAAGAAAACCAACCAATTAGGATAAAGAAACATCTAAGTTTTATGGTAGTTATTATTTTTTTGTATTACTTAATAGAAAAATATTGAAAATAATACAGAAGAAAGTATAAGGTTGCAAAATCTGTATGAAATAGGGTATTCCTAAATATGGAATATACGTATAATAAAAGAGAGGAACTAGAAAATGGGGGAATACTATGATTACATTGGAACAAAAGTTGGAGCAATACACACATACATATGCACAGTTAAAGGGAGAACTAAAATGGAAAACAAGTGATTCTCGAACAGGTATGATGATTGCTGCTATGTATGCAGGTAGTGATAAACTGTTTGATCTCGGACGTTTTTTAGAAATTAGTAGTTATATTAAGAATCAGGTAGGGATGTTTTCATACTTAAAGTCTTATCATCGCTTTGTGGTGGCCGCAACATTAGATATTCACTTTACAGATTACAAGGAAGCTTTTCGGAGGTTTTTAGATTTATATGAACAATTGGTCGCTGGTGGCTTTAGCCGGAGTATATTTACTTATCTCGCAGCAGCTGTGCTTTTAACAGAAGAAAATGAACAGCATGGCACGTACATTCAGCGTTCGATGCAAGTATATAAACGGATGAAAGAGGATCATCTTTTTCTTACAGGTACAAATGATTATCCACTCGCGGTTTTACTAGCAGGACAATCAGAGAATGTAGAAACACTTATGGACCGGGTAGAACGTCTTTATCAGAAACTAGCGAAAGCTGGTTTGCGTAAAGGGAATGATCTTCAGTTTTTAAGTCATATCCTCTCACTAAAGAAGGATGTCCGTGAAGAAATGTTAGTTGCAACATGTACAAACATATGGAATTTGTTAAAACAAGAAAAGGTAAAAGTGAAACAGATGCATTATCCAGCTATCGGGCTACTAGCGTTACTTGAGGATGGAGAAAAAGAGATTCATTCTATTAAAGCGTTGATTGAAAAATTGCAAGGGGAGAAATTTTTCCGTTGGCATACAGATACGAATATTCTTATTGCTATTCAACTGTTCGTAAGTCAGAAAGGTGAGGAAAGTAAAGCTACCAACGCAGGTTTACAAACAATGATAGAAGTCCTCATACAAGCACAACAAGCAGCTATGATAGCAACGATTGCCGCTTCATCTGCAGCAACCTCTTCTGCTAGTACTAGTTCATAATGTGTAACTGCTTATGCGCTTGTAAATTATGATGAACCTATAACCTCTTTGATGAGAACGGTTTAAAAAATATTAATAAAAAAGGCCCATCACTCTCTAATGAGTGATGGGCTAACTGTTTTTACAGAGTGGATTTTTTTATTGGGTAAGGAAGATAAGTTGTTATTTTAATGTTTTTACATAATTAGCATTATCTTTTCGACTGCTTAAAATGTTTGAGTTGTGTAACAATCATAATGCTAATAACAACGAGTAAAAACCATGAGCTAATTTTGCTTAAGTGAACGAGGCTCCATGTTTCCCGTTGATTTGGATATTGCCATGCTCCGAAGAAGGTAGCGATGTTTTCTGCAATCCAAATAAAGAATCCGATAAGGAAAAATGAGAGTACGAGCGGCATTTTATATGTAACGCCTCGTAATGAAAATTCCACAAATGTGCGAAAGAAAACAATGAATAAAATTAAAGTTAATACCCATCTAAAGTCATATAGAAAATGATGTGTAAAAAAATTAAAGTAAATCATTGCTCCTAGAGGTATTGCAAAAATAGCTTTCGGCCAATGATGCATTTGTAAATGCAATCTTCTCCACGCTTGGCATATGTAACTTGCGACACTCGCATACATAAAACCGCTGTAAAGCGGAACTCCGAAAACTTTTGAATACGCCTCTTCAGGATAACTCCATGAACCGAAATGTACTTTATATATTTCTAGTAAAAGGCCGATGAGGTGGAAGACAGTAATTACTTTTAGTTCGTCTTTCGTTTCAAGACCAGTCTTGTACATAATCCACTGCATAAGAAGACATACGATGAGTATGAAATCATATCGGTACAGCCCTGGAATCGAAATGATTTTTGAAAGAGCAAGTGTTAAAAAAATAACGACAGGGAACAAACAGGATAATGCTTGTTCATAAGTAAAATAGAGTAGTTGTTTTACATAAAACATGTTTTCACCTTCAGGGTTTTTATTTGAAAAATCAAAATAATAACTTAGTATATTACAAATTTGAAAATAAAACAGTACGTCATTTTGCATGTATTTGGAAGTTTTAGAAGGGAATTGTAATAAGTATTTTGATAGTTTAACAAAGTAAAAAAATAGTTTGCTATTTAAAAAAAGTGGGGATATAATATCTAAATGAAAATGATAATTATTATCAATAATGATTATAAATAAAAAATAATTATAAAAAAGAACTGAATATAAAGGATGAAATGAAACATGTTACATAAGTCTACTGTACATGCTGGCAATAATCGCTGGATACATATTAAGTTCGTATGTTTCATGAGCTTAACAATTTTATGTTTAATCGGATCTATATTTTTAGCTATTGCATTCGGGGCAAAGGATATTCATTTGCAAACGGTGTGGGCAGCGGTTTTTGATTATAATCCGAAATTAACACAGCATCAAATTATTTATGAATTAAGGCTCCCAAGGGTAATTGGCGCAGCAGTTGTAGGAGCTGCTTTTGCAGTCGCTGGAGCTGTTATGCAAGGGGTAACACGAAATCCTTTAGCTGATGCAGGTGTACTCGGAATAAATGCAGGTGCGATGTTTGTAGTAGCACTTAGTTTTGCTTTTTTCCCGCATATGCCGTATTCCTATTTAATGATTGTCTCCTTTATTGGAGCAGTTTTAAGTACAGTACTCATTTTTATTATTGGATCAGCAACATCAGGCGGTTTAACGCCGATGAGGTTAACGATTGCAGGGGCAGTTATGGCCGCGCTTTTACATTCGTTAAGTTCAGGTGTCGCGATTTATTATGACTTAAGCCAAGATTTAGCATTTTGGTATGCTGGTGGTGTTGCGGGGGTTAAGTGGGAACACTTGAAATTTTTAGTGCCTATTATTCTCGTAACAATTGTTTTTGCGACAACGTTAGGGAGATCTATTTCACTCATATCGATGGGTGATGATGTTGCTACGAATTTAGGAGTAAAAACGAACCGAACGAGAATGCTTGGGATGATTATAGTAGTCATTCTTGCAGGTGTGTCTGTTTCAGCTGTTGGTTCCATTGGATTTGTAGGACTTGTCATTCCGCACATTGCTAGAAAATTAGTAGGTGTTAATTATCGGCTTATTATTCCTATGTCAGCATTATTAGGAGCTATGTTATTAGTTTTAGCTGATTTAGGAGCAAGAACAGTAAATCCTCCTAAAGAACTTGCGATAGGAATTATGGTAGCTCTTGTTGGAGTTCCGTTCTTCCTTTATATAGCACGTAAAGTTGGGAGGGAGTTATAAGTGAAGGATCTTTTTAGCACGGATAAAAAGAGAGCTATTACTGTAACTACAATTTTTGGATGTTTGAGTATCGCTGTAATTTTGATTAGCTTAAATACGGGGACGCTGAGCATTGCACCACTCAAAGTAATTCAAACGCTTTTTGGTTATGGTGATTTTGAGAGTGCGACAGTCCTGTACGATTATCGTATGCCAAGAATAATTATTACAATGTTAGCAGGTATTGGCCTTGGGGTTTCCGGTGCGATTTTGCAAGGGCTATCTCGTAATGCGCTCGCAGATCCTGGTATTCTCGGATTACATTCGGGTGCATCTTTCGGGCTTATTGTATTCGTTACTCTCTTTCATTCTATTAACGAGAGTGCATCGATTTTAATACCGTTATTTACATTTGGCGGAGGAGTGTTAGCTGCATTTCTTATTGTTTTGCTTGCGAGTGATCGGTCAAAAGGTTTACTTCCCATTAGACTTATTCTTGTTGGTATTGCAGTTTCAGCTGGTTTTAGTGCACTTTCGTTATTTTTCTCGCTCAAGTTAAATGATGAGACGTATACATTCGCTTCTAGATGGTTAGTTGGTAATGTGTGGGGAAGAGACTGGATTCATGTGCTAGCATTATTACCGTGGATTTTGATACTAACCCCGTATGCATGGCTGAAATCTAAAACATTAAATGCATTGTCACTAGGTGATAGTGTAGCAGCAGGACTTGGTGTTTCTGTTCAAAAAGAACGTTTACTGCTTTTAGCTACAGCGGTAGGATTGTCTTGTGCAAGTGTATCGATGGCAGGGGGAATTGGCTTTATCGGCTTAGTTTCTCCGCATATCGCAAGAAAGTTAGTAGGTAGTACATATCAACATTTCCTTCCGTTAGCTGGCATTATTGGAATGATTATTTTAGTACTCGCAGATACGATAGGGCGCTCTTTATTTGAGCCAAATTCTATTCCAGCGGGTGTAGTAGTAGCTGCTTTAGGAGCGCCGTATTTTCTTTATTTACTTACAAAAACAAAATAAATACTTCAAAGAGGAGAACATATGAAAAAGAAACTTTCCATTTTATTTAGCATTATGTGTATTTTAGTATTAGTAGCATGTGGTCAATCGAAACCTAATGAAGAGGCAACTAAAAAAACGGAAAAAAGTAATGACCCAAAAATTGCTTCAATGTCTATTCACTTAACAAATGATTTACTTGCATTAGGAATTACACCAGTAGGTTCTGTTATTGGTGGAGATTTAAAAGATTTCTTACCACACGCAAAAGAGCAGTTGAAAGATACGAAGAAACTGGGTGTTGTAACAGATCCAAATATGGAGGCATTACTTCAATTAAAGCCAACTGACATTTATGTTGATGAAAAATATGCTGGCAAAGATTTAGCGAAATACGAAAAAATTGCAACAACACATTCTTTCAATTTAGATGAAGGTACGTGGAGAGATCATTTAAAAGAAGTAGGTAAACTTGTAAACCGTGAGAAGGAAGCGGATAAATATATTCAAGACTATGAAGAACAATCAAAACGAGTGAAAAGTTTAATAGATAAAGAGCTAGGTAATAACGAAAAAGTAATGGCAATTCGCGTGACTGCAAAAGAATTGCGTGTCTTTAGTACGAAAAGACCGATGGGACCAATTTTATTCCAAGACTTAGGATTACAACCTGCAAATGGTGTAGAGAAAATTGATGGAAACCGTCCTTTCGAAGTCATTTCACAAGAAGTATTACCTGACTTTGATGCAGATGCGATTTTCGTTGTTGTAAACAGAGATGATAAGGCAAAAGCTGCATTTAAACAATTACAAGAAACACCAATTTGGAAAGACTTAAAAGCTGTTAAAGGTAAGCACGTATACATTATCAATGACCAACCATGGCTTGACTATTCTGCTTTAGGCAACAAAATGGCAATGGATGAAGCGGAGAAAATGTTTACGAAATAATACAGTTTTACTATTAGGAAAGGCCCTCTAAATTTGGAGGGCCTTTTTATTGTTGTTATTGTTAGAATAAATGAAAAATTATACAATGAAGTTAATTCAATGCAAGGGAGATGTGCCAATGTCAGCGCTTATTGTAAGTATCCCGTTAAAAAAACAGTTTATGGAACAAGGGGATAAAGTGAAACTTTAATCAGTGGGGGTTTTGTTCATCCCCCAGTGATTATTAGTTGAACCAATCGGGCGTTTACGGGCAGTTGATCTCCCACCTAACTTCTTCGCTCCAGCTGAATTTTGAGGTGGGAGTCTTACTGCCCGTTAATGCGGGATAAATAGGCTAAAATAATTATCCCCGCTATTTAATAAAGGGGGAGTTTGAAATGACGATGAATCTTTTTCAAAATAAAACTATTAAATTATCAGCTATTAGAGCCACAGATGCTGAAGTAATGGCTATGTGGCAAGAGGATAGTGAATATTTAAGAAATGTAGATACAGACTTAGCATTCCCGCAATCGTTACATGAAATAGCGAGTGATGGGCTATTAAAGGGACGGAGGTCGAATAGAGTTTCTTTCATGTTAAGAACAGTTCAAGATGATCGCTTAATTGGTTTTGTTGCAATTCACGGCATAGAGTGGAATAACAGAACAGGTCTATTAGCAATTGGTATAGGAGAGGCAAATGATAGAGGGAAGGGATATGGGAAAGAAGCGATACATATTATTCTAAAGTATGCGTTCTATGAAATGAATTTACACCGCGTCGGTCTCGATGTTATTTCTTATAATAAAGCAGCCATTGCGTTGTATAAAAAGATGGGTTTTCAGATGGAAGGGTGTATGAGAGAAGCAGTTCAGCGAGACGGAAAGTGTTTTGATCGTATGATTATGGGGATATTGCGGGATGAATGGATAGAGCTGCAGAACTAGCAAAAACATACAGAATAATTGTGTAGTGTAGAGTGAAAAGTTGTAATATTTGGGTAATGATGAGCGGAGGAGTGTACTAATGGAAGGTTTATCTTCATTAAGAGAGTGTTTATATCAGCTAGAGGAACGATTACTTAAACCAGGGGTTCGCACATCTCAAAAGGAGCTTAAAAAGATACTTGCCGCTGATTTTTTTGAGTTTGGGAGTTCTGGTAAAGTTTTATATAAAAATGAGGATATCGATAAAAGTGGAATTGGTGTGGTAAAAATGACTTTGAGTGATTTCGAAGTACATCCATTATCCAAAGATGTAGCATTAACTACTTATCGAATATTCAATGAAATAAATAATCAACACTCGTTACGTAGTTCGATATGGAAATTTAGAGAAGGAAGATGGCAAATGTATTTTCATCAAGGTACACCTGCTAAATTTTAGTGAAGCTTTTTGTATGAAAAAGAAACTATAAAGAATAGAATTGTTGAATATATTAGTCCTTTATATATATAAAGAACTAATGAAAGTTGTCTTTTTAAAATATCTAAATTTGTTCTTAAAAGGGTCTTGTTAATAAAGGTACATTCCATATTATATATGTAGTATGCAGGAGATATAACGATAATTGGCGAAATTTTACAGTGAACTGATTGAATTTATCCCGCATTAACGGGCAGTAAAATTCCCACCTCAAAATTCAGGTGGAGCGAAGAAGTTAGGTGTGAGATCAACTGCCCGTAAACGCCCGATTGGTTCAACTAATAATCAGTGGGGGATGAACAAAATCCCCACTGATTAAAGTTTCACTTTATAAGGAGTTATGCGAGATGAACTTAGAAAAAAGTAAGCCAGTAAACGAAGAGGTCGCTGAATTAAAAGAACTAATTAAAGAACTACACGGAAGTGTACATCAACTTCAAAGTGAAGTGCAACAACTAAGGCACGAAAGACCAGTTGTTGAAGTGAGAAAAGGTGTTCAACTATCACCAACAATCATCGGACAAATTGGTGGTATGATTTTAGGTGGATTAGCAATTATAGGTATATTTTGGTGATGAAAAAAGGTTTGTAGCATAGTGCTGCAAACCTTTTTTATTTGACGACATAATTTCATGCAATACAACTTCTACATTAAATAACGTAAATAAATGTAAGCATGTGATAACAATAGCGCAATGATCGTTAAGGGGAAACCGATTTTTAAGAAGTCCATATAAGAGAACCCATGTCCTTCACGTTTTGCAATACCAGCAACGACTACGTTTGCTGATGCTCCAATTAATGTTCCGTTGCCTCCTAGGCAAGCTCCAAGTGATAACGCCCACCATAGTACTTCAATTTGCGGAGAATCGACAGATAGTCCGAGTCCTGTAGCTAAATCTTGAATAAGTGGAATCATCGTTGCGACAAATGGGATGTTATCAATTGTCGCAGATGCGATGCCAGATACCCATAAGATAAGTATAGCAGCGAAACCGATATCGCCATTTGTTACGTCGAGTACTTCTTTTGCGAGTGAAGAAATAAGTCCGATATCAATTAATCCGCCAACGAGAACGAATAGTCCAGCGAAGAAGAAAATTGTTACCCATTCAACGTGGGCAAATACATCTTCAATATCATGTTCTTTCACACCGATTAACATAAGAAGTGTAGCACCTGTCATCGCAATAACGGCAGCGTCTACATGAATAATAGAATGAAGTACAAAGCCTAAAATAGTTAGTCCTAAAATCGTAATGGATTTTAAAAGGAGGCTCTGATCTTTAATATAATCTTTTTCATTTAATGCCATTAGCTTTTCGATTTGCTCAGGCGTTGTTTTTAGTTTGTTACGATACATGAAGTAAATAATGCCAAGTGTAACGATAGAAATAATGATTACGATTGGAGCTAAGTTTAATAAGAAGGCATTAAAGTCTAAATGCTTATTAGCTGATCCAATCATAATGTTCGGCGGGTCACCAATTAATGTTGCTGTTCCGCCTATATTTGAAAATAATACTTCTGAAATTAAATAAGGAACAGGGTTTACTTTTAAAATACGTGTAATGGATAGTGTAACAGGTACGATTAATAATACGGTTGTTACGTTGTCCAAAAATGCAGAACCGACAGCGGTTAATAGGGATAGTAATAATAAAATGCGGATTGGTTTTCCGCCAGCTGTTTTTGCTGCTTTAATGGCTACAAATTCAAATACGCCTGATTGACTCGTAATATGTACGAGAATCATCATCCCAATTAAAAGGGTGATTGTTTCCCATTGAATATGTGATGTGAAAGCAGTATGTAAATCTACAATTCCAAAAATAATCATAATAGCAGCACCGAATAGTGCGATTACAGCACGATTCAATTTCTCAGAAATAATAAAACCGTATGTGACTAAAAATACGGCAATCGCAAAATAATATTGCCAATTTGCTACTTCATGTGCTGAATGTTCCAAACATGTCACCTTCTTTAAAGTATGTATTCAATTGTAAAAATGCATCCCTCTGCGTAATTTATATTGTAGCAAATTCAAAAAAGAAAGAAAACTATTTAACAAAGTGAAGGAAAAAATATCAATTCTACATATGATATAAAAAAATATAGAAACACAGTGCAAATTATTAGGAAAAGTGAGCGTTGTCCTCTAATATAGAGATAGCAATTTACATTATTTTTGCGTAAAATGGTTTAAAGAGGTGAATTCCGATGGAAATAGTAAAAGATAGTTCTCTTATTCAAAATGAAATTGAACGTTTTGTAAATAAAGATGTATATATTCATTTAGAAACGACAAACGGAGCGTATGCATCACACATAAATGAAAAGATGATGACAGTTGGAGCATTCATTCGAAATGCAATTATCCGTTTTGAGCGCGGGAAAATAACTGGAACAAACCCATACCGAGTTGGTCTAAAAATGGATCATGGCTGGGTATATGCTGAAGGTATTACGCATTGGGAAGTAGATGATCAAGAGCGTTTATTATTAGCTGGACATGATAATCTAGGCCGACTAGCAGTTGCGCTTGAGTTAAGCTTAACGCCATTTAAGTAAGAAGGAGGGAAACTTATGGAGAGACATGTACTTGTTGTATTTCCGCATCCAGATGATGAAGCATTTGCTGCGGGAGGAACAATTCGCTTATTAACAGATCAAGGAGTACCTGTAACGTATGCATGTGGTACTCTTGGACAAATGGGACGTAACATGGGGAAAAATGTATTCGCTAACCGTGAAACGATTCCAAATATCCGTGAAAAAGAATTAAAAGATGCATGTGAAGCGATGGGAATTCAAGATTTAAGAAAGCTTGGTTTCCATGATAAAACGTTAGAGTTTGAAGATGTTGATTTCGTTGCAGACAAAATTGAAGCAATCATTCAAGAAGTAAATCCATCTCGAATTATTACATTTTATCCTGAGCATGGCGTACATCCAGACCATAATGCATTTGGCCGTGCTGTCGTTCGCGCTGTATCACGTATGCCAAAAGAAGAACGTCCAGTCATTCATGCGGTTGCAATTACGAAAAATCGCGAAGCTGTACTAGGGGAGCCGGATGTTGTAAATAATATTAGTGAAGTATTTGAACATAAATTAGCTGCACTAGGTGCGCATCGTTCACAAACAGAAGCAATGCTTGAAGAAACGCATGCAAAAATAAAAAACAAAGATGCAGCAACATTAAAATGGCTGCAACTTGAACAATTTTGGACTTATAAATGGGAGTAGGCTAGAAGGATACCTTCTAGTAGCTCTTACATAGAAAAAGCGCCGTCACTTGTGATGGCGCTTTTTTGGGGTGAAGTGTGGTGTGCTATTTTTTCGTACTAGCCAAATACATGAGCATGTGGAATTTTTCGTCTCTTACATGATAATCGAAATAAGGTCCTGGATCTGTACAGTAACCAATATTTTCATTTTGAATGATTTGAAATCCGTTAACTGATAAATTTTCTTCTAAGTATTTTGGATATAAAATATGTTCGTGAGAATTTGGATATAAGGCTGAAATGTTTTTCAGGGATTTGGCCGATCTATCATAATACGAGTATCCGCCGACAATTGTTGAACTGTTATGTAAATAGTTTTTTAGAACGTGAATGGGGAACTGCGGATTGAGCAGTGAAAAATCAGTTACTGTAAAACTATCCACAAAAACATCGATGCTAAGCGGTTTCAATGGCAGATTTAAATCGGAATTCAAAATATAAAGGACGCGTGGCTTCGGATTCATACGCTCAATTCTGTTTCTAACTTTCTTGAGCATCGCAAGCGAATAGCCACTGAATACATAGGACGCGCTAGTTTCAAGAACATCAATATATTTCGGTAGTGACACAAAAGCGTCAACGTTTGTTTCCACGATTAATTTGTTTTTCAAATCTATATTTTGTAGAACTTTTTGAAATCGAAAATTACTTTTTTCAAATAAGTTAATCATTTTGGGATTAATCTCTTTAATCGTTTCTTTATCGTAAAAATAAGATGGATAAGGAGACGTCTCGTACAAGTTCGCGGTAATAATAATACCATCATCGATAGTTGCCTCGTATCCACAGGTACAAGTTAAACTCCCCGTGTGAATGTAGACTTTTTTGATCGTTACATCTTTCATTTCAAGTGGAATGCGGCACTTCGGACAATAGAGCAGATTTACAAAGTCAAGCGGGATTCCTGTAATATTCTCTTCTTTTGTTGAAGGTGAGCTTGTTTGAACCGCTTTTTCAATCAATTGGATAGCTTTTGATATATCTTCTTTTTTCTTAGTCAGCTCATTCTTTTTATCATTGAGCAAATTGTTGTAGTAGTCGATATCCTCATGATCCGAGAAGTTTGTGACACGCCGATACGATAAAATTCGTTGGATTTCTATCAATGAAAAATGAAATTTTTTCAGCTCAGTAATAAAAGCCATGTCGTCTAAACACAATTGGTTCATTTGATACTGGGTGTTTTTTTTGTCTGGTATTAATAATCCTAGTTCAATGTAATAACGTACGGTATCAGTTGTAACATGGAAAAGCTTCGCAAATGTACCAATTTTCATAGATGTCCCCTCCAATAAAAAAAGTGGTGTTACTCCACTTTTTTCGCAAAAATGAATGCAAAAACCTCTCAAATGGCTATTGACTTGGAGGAAGCTCCAAGTCATATGATAATCATAATAAGTTTGAATATTTAGAATATTTTTGACTGTATTGTAACATACATGTCACGAAAGGAGAAGGATTAGCTATGGATAAGATGGATCGAATGGATACTCTCTCATTGTGGACAGCGACTGCAAACAGATATGACAAAGGAAAACCTCTTGAAGGAAATGAAGAGGCGGATGTTGTCATTATTGGCGCAGGTTTCACAGGTCTTTCTTCTGCATATCATTTGCAAAAATTAGGGAAGAGTGTCATCGTCCTTGAGCAGGAAACAATTGGGTATGGCGCAAGCGGTCGCAACGGTGGGATGGTATTGCCGGGCTATAAGTCAACGATGCAGGAGCTTGCCAAGAAGTATGGTGCCGAAGAGGCGAGGCAGCTTAACGATCTTTCTCTGCTTAGTGTTGAATTAGTTAAAAACATTATCGACGAGCATCAAATCAACTGTAACTTCAGAAAGACAGGTCACATTGTGGCGGCTTACAAAGCCAAGCATTTTGAAGGGTTGAAACTTGAAAGTGAATACTTAAACAAAAATTTTGGATATGAATGTAGCGTGCTTAATCGAAGTCAGTTGCATCAAGAAATTGATTCCCCGCAATATTATGGTTGCTTAGTCGATGACTCGAGTTACTCGTTCCAACCACTGAACTATGCAATTGGTTTGGGAGAAGCAGCTAAATCAATCGGTGCAAAAATCTTTGAGCATTCGAAAGCACTATCTATTGAGTACGGCCGAAATAGTGTGAAAGTTATTACAGAAAAAGGTACTGTTACAGCGAAAGACATTATTGTGGCTACAGATGGTTACTCCGGAAAAATTATGGCTGAATTGAATAAAGGCGTACTGCCAATTTCGGCACGTATTATTGGTACTGAACAGCTTCCAGAATCACTGGTGAATGCCGTCATTCCTAAAGATCGCATGGTTTTTGATACAAGCAGTTTCCTTTACTATTTCAGGCGTACACCAGATAATCGGATCATATTTGGCGGTGGCGATATTCGTCCGAACTTAGGTGATGCTGTTTATCAAAATGTTTACGATGCTATGGTTAAAATAATGCCAAAACTAGAAGGAAGCAAGATTGATTACAGGTGGGGTGGATTTATCGGGGTTACAATTGATACGTTCCCAGTTATCGGTAGATCCAAAGAAGGCGCATATTTCGCAACGGGTTATACGGGCCATGGCGCGTCTCTCTCGACATTGTTTGGTAAGTTATTGGCACAATGGATTGTTACGGGGAGTGCAGGTGGATACCGATTTGAAAAGGAACGCCTCAAATCATTCCCATTCTATAATCAGAAAACGATGCTGGTCAATATAGCACATATTGGTTTCAAACTGGTAGATATTATCGCGTAAAGGAGAAGTGTTTATGAAAATTAACATGTTCATTGACGGGAAATGGGTAGAAGCATTATCGGGTGCTAGACGAAATATTATCAATCCAGCAACCGGAGAGGTTATCGCAACGTCAGCTCATGGATCGGCAGACGATGCGAAGATAGCAATCAAGGCGGCTCGTAAAGCGTTTGACAGCGGGATCTGGTCGGATTTATCGGCTGATGAAAGAGCTGACTATCTATATAAGATTGCAGACCGTCTTGAAGAGAAGACAGCTGAAATTGCCCGTTTGGAAACTGCAAATAACGGTAAGGTTATCCGTGCAACAACCCATGTAGATATTCCTGTATCGATTCAATGTTTCCGCTATTATGCTGACTTGATCAAAGGCATGAAAAAGGAATCTTACACTCGTGCTGATTCTTCGGAAACAATTATTATTCATGAACCGATTGGTGTTTGTGGACTTATTGTACCTTGGAACTTTCCGCTTATGTTAGCTGTTTGGCAAATTGCTCCTGCACTTGCCGCAGGGAATACAATTGTAATTAAGCCTGCTGACGTCACTCCTGTAAGTGTATTCAAATTATTCGGAATTATCGAAGAGGTTGGACTTCCGGACGGAGTGGCAAACTTGGTATTGGGACCTGGCTCAAAGGTTGGAAATGAGCTTGCAGAGAGCCATGATGTTGACAAAGTTGCCTTTACTGGTGGAACAAAAACAGGTCAAAGTATTATGCGCGCAGCTGCGGGCAATATGAAAAAAATCACACTTGAACTAGGTGGTAAATCTCCACTTATTGTGTTCGACGATGTGGACTTTGAAACCGCAGTCGATAATGCGATGTTTGGCATTTTCCACAATGCTGGGCAAGTTTGTTCAGCTGCATCCCGTTTGCTTGTACAAGAGACTATTTACGATAAGTTTGTTGAAAGATTGGCCGAGCGTGCGAGCAAAATTGTAGTTGGAAACGGGGAAAGCGAGAACATTGAAATGGGAGCCCTAACAAACGAGACTCATATGAATGAAGTTTTACATTATATCAATAGCGGAATCGAAGAAGGTGCAAGATTAGTTTGTGGTGGTAATCGCTTAACAGAAAATGGGCTTGATCGAGGTTTTTTTATTGCACCAACAATCTTCGCTGATGTAAATGCGAATATGCGTATTGTTAAGGAAGAGATTTTTGGTCCAGTCCTTGTTGTACAGAAATTTAAAGATGAGGAAGATGCCATCCAAAAAGCGAATGATTCCATTTATGGATTAGCCGGTGCTGTATTTACTGAAGATATGGACCGGGCAAAACGTGTCATAAGTAAATTGCGTGCTGGAATCACTTGGATTAATAGTTATCATCTCGCTTATGTTGAAGGTCCTTGGGGCGGATATAAGCAAAGTGGAATCGGCAGAGCGTTAGGTGTTGCCGGACTGGAGCACTTTATGGAAACGAAGCAAATCAATATCCACCAGCATGCAAATCCGGTAGGGTGGTATGCGAATTAATTGAGCAAAACGTGCTATATAAATTATTTATAAGGGGATATGCTCATGAAAATAGTGGACAACGGTCCGTCATCAAAAATAGAGCAACCAGAGGTAATGAATAAGCCGGTGGATGATTCAGTGCTAGGAACCAAAAGTATTCCGTTACTATATTTACGGTTTGCTTTGGCGGGAATTATGGCTAACGTAATTCTAGGAGTTGTATCGGTTGTTGATGGCTATTTCGTCAGTGGCTTTCAGGAGCTGGAAGTCGAAGGGATCGGAATTGGATTTACGGTCATGGTTATTACCCGTATGATTGGTGTTCTTTTAGGTGTGGGAGCAGGAGCGGTCATTTCACTTCGACTTGGAAAAGGGAAGTTAGAGGAAGCTAGAAGTATTATGGGACAAACTTTATGGTTTACGCTGTTCCTTTCCACTTTGTTAGCTATACTTGGATTGCTCTTTGAAAATGATATTATGATTTTATTCGGAGCAAGTGATGAAGCGCTTCCATATGCGGTGCAATATAGCCGACTGCTATGGATTTCGTTGCCATTAACGATATTGGCCGTTGTATTAAGTATTTTAGCTAATATCGATGAAAAACCTATATTATCAATGAACAGTTGGTTAGTCGCAGCGGTGGTTGCTGGGACTATGGAATGGATTATGGTAGTGAAGTATGACATGGGGATGATGGGTTCTTCATGGGCTAATACGATTTCGCAATCGATTCCTGCTCTCCTAATCTTTTATTTCTGGTTTGGTAAAACAAAACTTAAGCCGAAAATGAAAGATATGATGATTAATCTCAAGAAGATTGTTGAAGTGGTTTGGACGGGCTTTGCATCTTTCTCGAGTCAGTTCATGATGTTTATTGCAATTATTTTCACCAACAACTTACTGCAAAGCTACGGTGGCGGTCTACACGTTGCAGCTTTCACGATTCAAAACGGGTACATTACAAATCTCCTCGCCTTAGCAGCGCTCGGTGGGATGACAGGGCTTCAACCGATTATTAGTTATAATTACGGTGCGGGCAACCTTGATCGTGTGAAACAAGCGATTAAGATGGGACTCATTTTTACAGTTTCCTTCTTTGTGATCGTGACAGCCATACTAATCATTTTTGCAGATCCAATTGTGTCATTTTTTTCCGGTGGTAATCCTGAATTACAGAAACTGGGTATTTGGACGACAGTTATATTCAATTGTTTGTTTACGCTTAGTGCAGTTAGTTTGCTTATCTCTGGTTATTTTGAATCACAAGAAAGAAACTGGTCCGCAACGTTTATTAGTGTAAGCAAAATATTGTTGTTCATGTTACCGTTTCTATTTATTTTCCCGAAATACTGGGGTGTAGAAGGTGTATGGTACGCTGCTCCTGCTGCAGAAATTCCAGGTGTTCTCATTGCCATATACTTTATGAAAAAAGAGTTTAAACGTTTAAAAAATACAAATGTTAAGGCAGTAGATTTATAGAATTATTCCTTCAAAATTACGAATACGAAAGAGAGAGGATCATCATGTTTTTTGCGAAAAAACTTACAGCAGAAGAAGCAGAGCAACTAGGTGCCAACACATGGGAACCGTGGGTAGGCGAACCGAATAAAGGAACGTGGCATGTAGAAGAGCAGGAAGTTTTCTATGTGACAGATGGTGAAGTGTTTATTACTGTTGATGGGGAAAAGTATCATATTACAAAGGACTGGATCGTTTCCTTGGCTAAGGACCTTGTTTGTGAATGGGATTGCCCAGTATTTCTGAAAAAGAATTATAAGATGAACCATGAGATCCATCTGAAATAATGTGAGCTGGGGAGTAGACAAATGCTGAGCAGATGACTGCTCCTGTGTATTCAATGGATAAGATTAAGATTAGTAATGTTGAAGAAATGTATGCCAATAAGTTTACATACCGTCAAATGAATGCGCTTTCTTTTGCGAGTGTAATAAATACATAGGACGGTTATCTTAAAATAGGAGGCTTCACCATGGTAGTAATGAAAAATGTACAAACGTTGAAAAATTATATTGGCGGACAATGGATAGAATCCACAAGTAAGCAAGTTGAAGATGTACCAAATCCAGCAACAGGAGAGATTATTGCTCGTGTGCCTCTTTCGACTAAAGAAGATTTAGATAGAGCTGTAGCAACTGCGAAAGAAGCATTCAAAACATGGAGAAAGATCGCTGTACCTCGGCGTGCACGGATTCTATTTCGCTATCAACAGCTATTGATTGAAAACTGGGAAGAGTTAGCTAAACTCGTAACCTTGGAAAACGGAAAAAGTTATAAGGAAGCATACGGTGAAGTGCAGCGGGGGATTGAATGTGTTGAATTTGCCGCAGGCGCACCCACTTTAATGATGGGAGAGCAACTTCCCGATATTGCTACTGGTGTTGAATCAGGGATGTATCGTTACCCGATCGGAGTAATCGCAGGAATAACGCCATTTAACTTTCCGATGATGGTACCATGCTGGATGTTTCCACTCGCGATTGCATGCGGGAATACGTTTGTATTAAAACCATCTGAAAGAACACCGCTATTGGCTAATCGCATAGCTGAACTGTTTAAAGAAGCAGGTCTTCCAGATGGAGTACTAAATATTGTGCATGGTGCACATGACGTCGTTAACGGCATTCTTGACAATGAGGATGTGAAAGCTGTATCTTTCGTTGGCTCTCAACCTGTGGCTGAGTATATATATAAAACAGCAGCAGCTAACGGTAAACGTGTACAAGCTCTTGCAGGGGCAAAAAATCATTCGATCGTATTAAAAGATGCGGACCTTAGTTCTACAGTGAAAGAAATTACAAGTGCTGCCTTCGGTTTAGCTGGTGAACGATGCATGGCAGCGGCTGTTGTTGTTGTGGAAGAAGACGTTGCAGATGAGCTCGTTAAGAGACTGCTTCAAGAGGCTAATGCAATTACGATTGGTAATGGTCTGGAAGAAGGTATTTTCCTTGGTCCCGTTATTCGTGAAGGACATAAAGAGCGGACACTCGGATACATTCAATCCGGTGTAGAGCAGGGAGCGACACTTATTCGTGATGGACGTGAAGACGATGTAGCAAACAGCCAAGGTTATTTTGTTGGCCCAACGATTTTTGACAATGTGACACAGGAAATGAAAATCTGGCAAGATGAAATCTTCGCACCGGTTCTTTCTATTGTACGCGTAAAAGACTTGATGGAAGCGATTCATGTTGCTAATGCATCACCATTCGCAAATGGTGCATGTCTGTACACAAATAGCGCGAAAGCTATTCGTGAATTCCGTGAAGAAATTGATGCAGGTATGCTTGGGGTTAATCTTGGAGTTCCTGCTCCAATGGCATTCTTCCCGTTCTCAGGTTATAAGAAATCTTTCTATGGTGATCTCCATGCAAATGGAAAAGATGGCGTAGAATTCTATACTCGCAAGAAAATGCTTACGACTCGTTATTGAAAGCGTGATGTAAAACCATAAAAAGATAGAATGGAGCTGGTAATTGTGCAAGCGACAGAGAAAACACAAAGTTTGAAAAAAACAGATGAAAAATACCTTTGGCATGCAATGAGAGGAGCAGCCCCTAGTCCAACGAATTTAATTATCACAAAAGCAGAAGGGGCATGGGTGACGGATATTGATGGAAACCGTTATTTAGACGGTATGTCTGGTCTTTGGTGTGTGAATGTTGGATACGGCCGAAAAGAGCTTGCAAGAGCGGCGTTTGAACAGCTTGAAGAAATGCCATATTTCCCTCTGACACAAAGTCATGTTCCTGCTATTAAATTAGCAGAAAAATTGAATGAATGGCTTGATGATGAATACGTCATTTTCTTTTCTAACAGTGGATCGGAAGCGAATGAAACAGCATTTAAAATTGCTCGTCAATATCATCAACAAAAAGGTGATCATGGACGCTATAAGTTTATTTCCCGCTACCGTGCCTATCACGGTAACACAATGGGGGCTCTTGCAGCAACAGGGCAAGCACAGCGAAAGTATAAATATGAACCACTCGGGCAAGGATTCCTGCATGTAGCACCGCCGGATACGTATCGAAATCTAGATGATGTTCATACACTGGCAAGTGCTAATGAAATCGATCGTGTCATGACATGGGAGTTAAGCCAAACAGTAGCCGGTGTGATTATGGAGCCAATTATTACAGGGGGCGGAATTTTAATGCCTCCTGATGGATATATGGAAAAAGTAAAAGAAATTTGCGAGAAGCACGGTGCGTTGCTCATTTGTGATGAAGTTATATGTGGATTTGGACGAACAGGGAAGCCATTTGGATTTATGAATTATGGCGTCAAACCAGATATCATTACAATGGCAAAAGGTATTACAAGTGGGTATCTTCCTTTGTCAGCAACAGCAGTTAGACGAGAGGTTTATGAGGCATTCGTAGGTAGTGATGATTATGATCGCTTCCGCCATGTAAATACGTTCGGAGGAAATCCTGCTGCTTGCGCTTTAGCTTTGAAGAATTTAGAAATTATGGAGAATGAGAAACTCATTGAACGTTCCAAAGAATTGGGTGAACGACTGTTATATGAGCTAGAGGATGTAAAAGAGCATCCAAACGTAGGTGATGTTCGCGGAAAGGGTCTTCTTTTAGGCATTGAACTAGTGGAAGATAAGCAAACGAAAGAACCGGCTTCCATTGAAAAGATGAACAAAGTCATCAATGCTTGTAAAGAAAAAGGTCTAATTATTGGTAAAAATGGTGACACTGTTGCAGGTTACAATAATATTTTACAGCTTGCACCTCCATTAAGCATCACAGAGGAAGACTTTACTTTTATCGTTAAAACAATGAAAGAATGTTTAGCTCAACTTTAATTAATTATTGATAAATCTTGTTAAAAAGCGGATGAGCCTATTAGGAGATATAACTTTAAATACTGAATGAATTACTCAAAAAGAGTAATTCCGAAAGGGTTGAGTTTATGAAAGCTGATGTTGTATTGATAAATGGAGAAGTTATTACAGTAGACCAAAAGAATGCAGTAGTCGAAGCTGTAGCAATAAAAGATAATCATATCGTAGTTGTTGGCTCAAATCAGGAGGTTAAGAGTTTTATAGGAGAAAATACGGATGTAATTGACCTGCAAGGGAAAACGCTTCTTCCTGGATTCATTGATTCCCATCTTCACATCATTTCTCATGGACTAAATCAGTTGGCTGTCAGTTGTAAAGCTGAACATATTGATTCTATCGATGCTTTGTTAGATGATCTGAAAAAGAAGGCCTTAGAAACGCCAAAAGGTGAATGGATACGTGCCTGGGGCTTTAATGAAACCGCTGTGAAGGAAAAGCGTTATCCAACAATTACTGAGTTGGATGAAATTTCAGTTGAACACCCTATTATTATAACTCGTACTTGTCACCACATAAGCGTGGTGAACAGTAAAGCATTAGAAATTGCGCAAATTAACGAGAACACACCGGATACGAATGGGGGAGTTATTGAAAAGAATCAGGCAGGAAGGCTTACAGGAAAGTTAATTGAAGCAGCAAATATGAGTATGAGCGAGGTTGCAAGTTATACAGAAAGTGAAATGATGAAGGCTGTGAAAATTGCATCAGATCATTTCGTTGCAGCTGGCATAACAAGTATACATGACGCAGGTGGAGATGGACCGGAGAGTTTTCGTTTACTACAACGAGCTGTGAAGAGTAGGGATATTCGTGTCCGAATATATGCAATGATATGTCAAATAAATAACTCCCATGAATTTGTTAATAAAATGGTCGAAGCTGGTGTGGTAACTGGTACCGGAGATGAGAGATTCAAAGTTGGACCAGCTAAATTGTTTACAGATGGAAGTAGCACTGGGCCTACAATTGCAACCCGTAAGTCGTACTCGAGTGACCCTACCAATTATGGCATTCTTTATTATAGTGAGGAAGAAATTTATCGGGTTTTAGGTGAATCGCATAAAAAAGGTTATCAAATCACTGTACATGCACAAGGCGATAAAGCTATTGAAATGTATTTAAATTGTGTAGAAAGGGCGCTAGAAGAATCACCAAGAAAAAATCACCGTCATCGAATCGAGCACGCGGGAATTTCTTCACCAGATTTACAAGAGAGAATGAAAAAACTTGAGATGATTCCAATTCCAAATCCTCCATTTCCATATGAATTCGGAGAGATATATGTAGAACACTATGGTGATCGTGTGAATCACATGTACGCTGCTCGTGATTTTATTGATCGTGGCATCATTGCAGCAGGTGGCTCGGACGCACCAGTTACTGACTATAATCCTTTATTAGGAATTCATGTTGCTGTCAATAGAAAAACTAAGTCTGGAATGGAGGTTGGTGCTAATCAATCTATAAGCGTAATGGAAGCTATTAAACTATACACATGGAATGGTGCTTATGCGAGTTTTGAGGAAGAGATAAAAGGAAGCATAGAGGCCGGAAAGTTGGCGGATTTAGTTATATTAAATGACAGCATTTTAAGTGTCGATCCAAATCAAATTAAAGATTTAAAGGTAGAAACAACAATTATTGATGGTGAAATTATCTATCAAAAAGAACAATCAGTGAAAATGTAGCAATAAAAAAACGCCCCTTCAATTGTGAGAATGATTTTAACAATTGAAGGGGCGTTTCAGTTGTTTAGTTGCGCTTTTCAAATCGTATTAATTTTCCAAGAGAATTGAAAGGACATTCGTGTACTAACAAATATTAAGATTATGAACACTAGAAAACGAACACAACCTATCATATAATTGAAAGACTATATTTTAAAATCAATGTTAATATTACCCTCCTATAAGTATTAACATGCGTAATTGAGGTGTTTTCTTTGTTGTTTTATGATCGAATTTCTATAATGGCCCCTCCTGTTCCATAGCTAAGGAAAGTCTATTCATTTCTGAGATTTTCAAAGTTATAGGAGGGTATTAAAAGTGAAAAAAGTCTCAGTACCATCACTTTGGTTAATGATTATTCTTGTGGCATTTCCGCAAATTAGTGAAACAATTTACACACCGTCTTTACCGGATATTTCAAAGGCGTTGCACGTAAGTAATAATGAGGTACAGTTAACGCTTAGTGTTTATTTTGCTGGATTTGCTTTAGGTGTATTTTTTATTGGATGGTTATCAGATATAATTGGTCGTCGCCCAGCAATGTTATTTGGAATTGTAGTATATGGCGCTGGAAGTTTCTTATGCTATATTGCCAATTCTATTGAATTTTTATTGTTTAGTCGTTTTATTCAAGCATTTGGAGCAAGTGCTGGTTCAGTTGTGACACAAACGATTCTTCGTGAAAGTGTAGAGGGGCATAAACGTCATGTTATGTTTGCTCAAATTTCGGCAGTCATTGCTTTTACACCAGCGGTAGGGCCGTTAATTGGTGGCTTTCTTGATCAAATGTTTGGGTTTAAAATGGTGTTTTTAAGTTTAGTAGTTATGAGTGTTGGGATCTTGCTGTATACGTTTGTTTCTCTTCCGGAAACAAAAACGGGCGCAGTAACGGATAAAATAAATGTTTTCTCAGTGTTAAAAAGATTAATTGCAAATCCGAAAGTAGTAACATATGGGTTATTAATTGGAGGAGCAAATGGTGTTTTATTTAGCTATTATGCAGAAGCGCCGTTTATCTTTATTGAATACTTTCAGTTATCACCTAGTATGTACGGGTTTTTAGGAATTGTTGTTGCTTCCGCTTCTATTATTGGGGCGAAAGTTTCAAAACGATTACTTACTACTTACAAACCAGAGGAAATTATATATATCGGTTGTCTTGTAATGACAGGGGGAGCTATCCTTTTAACTGTTATTACTTCAGTTGGATCAAATCCCAACATAATATATATGATTGGATTTTTAGTAGCTATGTTTATATTGCTATTAGGAATTGGGGTAGTGTTACCGAATTGTCTTAGCTTAGCTTTAGTAGATTTTCAGGACGTCATTGGTACAGCAGGAGCATTGTTTAGCTTAGGGTACTATATAATAGTGACGGTGACAATTTGGAGAATGAGCCAGCTGCATACAGGTTCATTAATGGTGATGCCTCTGTATTTTCTTGTTATTGTAGTTATCATGTTAGTGTTTACTAAGGTGTTTATTGTGGGTAAACGAGTTGAAAAAGCAGGTTAATTATGTAATAGGAAAAGAGTCTCATTGGAAAATGAGACTCTTTTTTATTCTTTGTTAACTAATTATTCGAATAGTGTTAAAATTTAATTAACTTAAAAAAGAAGAAGGTACAATATGAACGGTCTAAAGGTTAAAGCAACTTCACAAGAAGATTTACAACAAATTTTAAAACTATGTACGACTTATGATCAAGCCATTTACGGTGAAATTGATACAACGGTAGAAGATATTACTAATTCATGGAAAGGGATTGATGTTAGTAAAAGTTCTTGCTCTGTTATGAATGAAGAAGAAATAATTGCTTATGGAATTCTGACAGGAAATGAAAGGCAGTTCCCATCTGCCGTATTTGTAAATCCTAATTGTATCAATCAAGGGATTGAACAAGTAATATGGTCAAAGCTTGAAGAACGTGCTAAGGAGCTTGTTGGTAATTCATCATGCCTACAGGGTGCGATTGTAACACAAGCAAATAATTACTATGAGGAAAAAGTATTAGAAGAAGCTGGTTTTATTCCAACTCGTATTTGGTGGGGAATGGGGATTGAATTGAAGGGGAACGTTTCAACACCAATATGGCCAAATGGTGTTACTGTGCGACATTACATATCTGGTGTGGATGACGAGGGATTACATCGAGCTTTTAATGAAGCCTTTGCGGACCACTGGAATTCGCAGCCTTCTACGTTAGAAGAGTTTTTGCAACGTACTGAAAGAGATGGGTTTCATCCTACATTATGGTCACTAGCAATGTTTGAGGGTGACGTAATTGGTTTTATCTTTAGTAAAAAGGGTACTGACAATAAAGCTGAAATTACTCACTTAGGTGTAAGGCGCTCTAAGCGGAAAGAAGGATTAGGATTAGCGCTGTTACAGTATGCATTTGGTCAATTTTACGAAGAGGGGATTTCAAAAGTTCATCTAAATGTAGATTCTGAAAATATTACAGGCGCACCTCGTGTATACGAAGCAGCTGGAATGGAAGTACAGAGTAAATTTGTTCGCTTTGATAAGGAAGTTTTGTTGGAAAATAAAGAAGAAGTCCAGTGATGAATTGCTGGGCTTCTTTGCTTTTGTACTATTAAGGATCACTTTTCAGAAATGAGAATTGATTGATTAAGCATGGAAGAATGCATTTGGTATGCAAAGGTAGGTAATTTTACTAATATATTAAATCCTTTGGTGGGTGTGTGCGCAGAACGAATAGAAAAGGTGAAAGTAAGATTTTAGATGATGATAGAAATAGAAAAGAATTTCATTTAAATGGTGGAAAAGTGTATTATAAACAATACACATTAATGTGTATGTGATAAATAACCGAGGTGGATATTTTCTCCTCGGTTATTTATATTGTAATAATATTAATACTAGAATCATATTGAATAGATGTATTTTATTGTTAATTTAGTTAAAAATTAATCAAACTAATATATAATAATTTACTGAAAAAATAATTGAACTTTTCAGATAAATGAATTAATATGAAGTAAGCAATTTTAAGTTTTATAGAAAATAGGAAGATGAGAGGTTTTGGGGATTTTATAAGAGGCAGAATAAGATTTTAGGATAGCTTTAAAGTTAGTCTAAAATGACGTTTGTTTCATCATTTTCAAGCCAAAGAGGAATTAGGGGAAAACATCTTACTTTAAATGTGGCTATGAATCATCTAAGAGGGGGAAATGAAGTGGCAAACAAAGAATTGAAACGAGGTTTAGAAGCACGTCATATTCAAATGATTGCTTTAGGCGGAACAATTGGTGTTGGTTTGTTTATGGGGTCAGCCAGCACGATTAAATGGACAGGTCCGTCAGTAATGCTTGCTTATGCAATTGCAGGTATTTTTATCTTCTTCATTATGCGTGCCATGGGAGAAATGTTGTATATGGAGCCAAGCACAGGTTCATTTGCGACATTTGGCCACAAGTATATTCATCCGCTAGCTGGTTATATGACGGCCTGGAGTAACTGGTTCCAGTGGGTTATCGTTGGGATGTCAGAGATTATCGCAGTTGGGGCATATATGAAATATTGGTTCCCGGATTTACCAGCTTGGATACCTGGTATTATCGCAATGGTTATTCTTGGTGCTGCTAACTTAATTTCGGTTAAGTCATTTGGTGAATTTGAATTTTGGTTTGCAATGATTAAAATCGTTACGATTTTATTAATGATTATTGCCGGATTCGGTCTCATTTTCTTCGGAATTGGGAACGGAGGAGAAGCAATTGGTATATCTAATCTATGGAAAAATGGTGGTTTCTTCACAGGTGGTTTTTCAGGATTTTTCTTTGCGCTATCACTTGTAGTTGGGGCATATCAAGGTGTGGAATTAATCGGGATTACTGCTGGTGAAGCGAAAGATCCGAAGAAGACACTTACAAGAGCAATTCAAAGTACAATTTGGCGTATTCTAATTTTCTATATTGGTGCTATTTTCGTAATTGTAACTGTTTATCCTTGGGATCAATTAAGTTCAATTGGTAGCCCGTTCGTAGCGACTTTTGCGAAGGTCGGTATTACGGCAGCTGCTGGACTTATTAACTTCGTTGTTATTACAGCCGCAATGTCTGGTTGTAACAGTGGTATTTATAGTGCTGGACGTATGCTTTATACATTAGGTGTAAATGGACAAGCACCGAAATATTTTGCAAAAATTTCTAAAAATGGTGTACCTTTATTCGGTACAGTTGGCGTAATTATCGGTTTAGCGGTGGGTGTTGTTTTAAGCTACATTGCACCGAAAAACTTATTCGTATATGTATATAGTGCAAGTGTACTTCCTGGTATGGTACCATGGTTTGTCATTTTAATTAGTCAAATCCGTTTTAGAAAAGAAAAGGGAGCAGAGATGAAAGATCATCCATTCAAAATGCCATTTGCTCCTGTTACAAACTATTTAACAATTGCCTTTTTAATTATGGTATTAATCGGAATGTGGTTTAACGATGATACTCGTATTTCACTAATTGTAGGTATTGTTTTCTTAGCTATCGTAACAATTAGTTTCTATGCTTTCGGAATAGGGAAGCGTGTTCCGTTAGACGTTCAAAATGATCAAGAGATTTCAAGTAAATAAAGGTAATAAAAAAGTCCGATTTCTTATTTAGAAATCGGACTTTTTTATTAAAATTTTTCTAATACAATCTTCCCAATTGTACGTCCACCCTCAAGTAATGCATGTGCCTTTCTAAGGTTTTCTGCATTAATCGGTGTTAACGTATCGTTTAAAGTTGTATGAAGGATACCTTCATCTAATAATTCGCTCACTTTGTTTAATAATTCGTGCTGCGTAATCATATCACCCGTTTCATACATCGCTTTTGTAAACATAAACTCCCAAACGAGTGTGGCACTTTTACTTTTTAAAACCCCCATCTCAAGAGGATGCTCATTTTCTACAATAGAGCAAATTTTCCCTTGTGGTTTAATGAGGTCACACATTGCATGCCAATGTTGATCTGTATTGTTTAAGCAGAAGATATAATCTACATCTTTTAGCCCAAACTCTAATATTTGATCTTTTAAAGGTTGGTGATGATTAACGATATAATCGGCACCGAATTTTTCAACCCAGTGTATGGTTTCGTTGCGGGATGCGGTTGCGATTACGTTTAGTCCAGCCCATTTAGCTAACTGAATAGCAATCGAGCCAACACCACCAGCTCCGCCGATAATTAAAATATTTTCAAATGAGTTCGTATCTTTTTTATTATAATCAATGCCTAAACGTTCGAATAAACCTTCCCATGCGGTAATGGCTGTTAAAGGAAGTGCTGCAGCTTCAGCATCACTCAACGTTTTTGGTTTTTTACCAACGACTCTTTCATCAACTAGATGGTATTCACTGTATGTACCTTGTCTCGTAATGCTTCCAGCGTAAAACACTTCATCGCCTTCTTTAAATAATGTACAACCTTCGCCAGTTTGCATAACAACACCACTAGCATCCCAGCCAAGTATTTTCGCTGCATCTTCTTTTTTATCCTTCGGGGATCGGACTTTTGTATCAACTGGATTAACGGAAATTGCGTTAATTTTAACGAGTATATCTCTTCCTGTGGCAACAGGTCTTTCAACTTCAATATCAATTAAACTGTTTTCTTCTTCAATAGGTAAGTATTCATGTAAACCAATTGCTTTCATTTGTATTCCCTCCATTAAAGTAAGAGTTTTTCTCTTTTATTATAGTAGGTAAAGTGTCATTATGTAAAAAAGTTGAGTCCTTTCCATTTTGTTAAAGGCTTGTTTCAGCCTAATTTAGAACTTTGTAACTGGAGAGGAGCCATCGTTTTGATTTTATAGGCGTCGGATGAAAGGTATACTTATTTTTCCAGTGTACCTTGCAATGAACAATACCGAGTGTTATATTATAGATGTAGTTACTTATTATAAAACAGTACTAAACAATAAACAGTAGTAGATGCCAATTAGAATAGGGTGAATGAACATTGAATGTACAATTTAAAAAAGGAGTTTTAGAACTCTGTGTTCTTGTCTTACTTGATAAGCAAGACCGTTATGGGTATGAATTAGTTCGAAGTATTTCCAATCAAATTGAAATATCAGAAGGGTCTGTTTATCCGCTACTTCGTAGATTAACTAAAGAAGAATATTTTACAACGTATTTACAGGAGTCTTCAGAAGGGCCTTCAAGGAAGTATTATAAACTGACGGATAAAGGTAGAACGTATTTGTATCAACTTTTGGAGGAATGGAATGAGTTTTCACAAGGTGTCAATCAATTAATAAAAGAAGGTGTACGTAATGACGAAAAATAAATTTTTACAACAATTAAATGCATCTCTAAAAAGATTATCTGAAAAAGAGCGTGCAGATATTTTAAAAGATTATGAAGAACATTTTACTTTCGGATTAGAGGAAGGGAAAAGTGAAGAAGAAATTGTAGCCTCATTAGGTTCTCCAGCTCAAATCGCCAAAGAGTTATTAGCAGATTATCATATTGAGAAAGTAACAGCAAGTACAACAACAGGAAATGTTTTTCGGGCAATTTGGGCAGTAATTGGATTAGGTTTTTTCAATTTGTTAATCGTGCTTGGACCTGCAATTACATTAGCGGCATTGATTTTTTCAGGATGGGTTCTAGGAATCTCATTTTTAGGTTCACCATTACTTGTTCTAGTTGATACTATTATACATCCAAATACATTCTTGCTATTTAATCTTTTCGTTTCTTTAGCACTTTGTGGACTTGGATATTTCATTGTAATTGCTATGTTATTTTTAACGAAGCTAGCAAAGAATGGATTTGTTCGTTATTTAAAGTTTAATATAGCACTAGTAAAAGGTGGTTTGAAGCATGATAAATAAAAAGAGTCTTTCAATCATTGCAGGTATTATTTTCATTATTGGTATTATAGGAAGTCTACTCACTTTTCGTTCAATTGCTGCAGTACCAATTTCAGAAGAAAAGGTCATTAACAATAATAATGTGTCAAGCGTCATTATCGATACGAATAATGTTCGTGTTAACATCAATTCTACAACAGATAGTAACATGAAAGTAAAATTAGATGGCGAAGTTAATCCTAACGTAAAAAGAACATTAGCTACGGATGAGAAAGATTCGACGCTTCTTATTTCATACAAAGAAAAACAACAGAGATGGTTTAACTTCGACATTTCCGAAGTATTGGCGCCATTAACATTAAATGTTTATTTGCCTGAAAAGCAATATGATTCATTAAAAGTTTCCAATAATAATGGCTATGTTTCTGCCAAAAAACTAAACGTAACACATTTTAATATCAATACAAGCAATGGGCGTGTTGAATTAAGAGAGATCAATTCGCAAAAAGTTATTGCGGAAGCAAACAATGGAATTATGGACTTTAAAGATATAATGGCGCAAAATATTCATGTGAAATCGAATAATGGACGAATAATGCTAGATCATGTTGAAGGTGAAATAGAGGGGCAATCTAAGAATGGAAGTCTTACTCTTAAAACAAATGAACTTGATCGAAATCTCAATTTTACGACTCACAATGGCAAGATTAATATTGAAACTGAAAAAGAACCAACTAATGTTCAATTTAATGTCTCTGTCGACAATGGAAAAGCGAATATCCTGAATAAATATAATGGAAATGCCGTTATTGGGAAGGGAGAAAATCAAATTAAATTAAACACACATAACGGAAGTATTACAGTGAAATAAAATAGTATATTATCTTTTATAATCCTTGCTCGCCGCATATAAGAGCCTGTAAATGAATAATAAACAAGAAAAATAGCCGACTCCTTTTCTCGACATGTAGGTAGTCGGTTATTTTATGCCCAAAATTCGTTGTGAACAATTGAAAAGATAATAGTTGAAACAATGAAAAGTGAGAAGGGATTTATTTCTAACAAGAGGAATTCTTTACTGTATTGTTTTATTCAAAACTAAATGTAAAGGTGGATACATAATGACAGTAAAGAAGCTTTATTTCGTCCCAGCAGGTCGTTGTATGTTAGATCATTCTTCTGTTAATAGTACGCTCACACCAGGAAATTTATTGAATTTACCTGTATGGTGCTATTTGTTGGAGACAGAAGAGGGGCCTATTTTAGTAGATACAGGTATGCCAGAAAGTGCGGTTAATAACGAAGGTCTTTTTAACGGTACATTTGTTGAAGGCCAGATTTTACCGAAAATGACGGAAGAAGATAGAATCGTGAATATTTTAAAACGCGTTGGATATGAGCCGGACGACCTTCTTTATATTATTAGCTCTCATTTGCATTTTGATCATGCGGGAGGAAATGGCGCTTTTACAAATACACCAATCATTGTGCAGCGTGCTGAATATGAGGCGGCGCAGCATAGGGAAGAATATTTGAAAGAGTGTATATTGCCGCATTTGAACTATAAAATCGTTGAAGGCGATTATGAAGTCGTACCAGGAGTTCAATTATTGTCTACACCGGGCCATACTCCAGGGCATCAGTCGCTATTAATTGAGACTGAAAAATCCGGTCCTGTGTTATTAACGATTGATGCATCTTATACGAAAGAAAATTTTGAAGATGAAGTGCCGTTCGCTGGATTTGATTCGGAATTAGCTTTATCTTCAATTAAACGTTTAAAAGAAGTTGTGATGAAAGAGAACCCCATTGTTTTCTTTGGTCATGATATGGAGCAGGAAAAGAGCTGTAAAGTGTTTCCAGAATATATATAAGTAGAAAAAGTCATGGGCCTATTAGCTCATGACTTTTTCTATTAAATAACCTTTTTAAATAAGTTATATACTTTTTTCGAATTACCTTCATTTAATTGATAATAAGTAAGATCTACGTCATCAGGAGAGTTTTGCTGGGCAATCATGACTTCACTACTGTTGTTATCTACTATCCAAATTAAATATTGTTTATAAGTTCCATCTTGGAAAGTAATCCACATGTTACAATCTACTAAATCAGAACCTTCTTCATCTAGCGTTAAATCGCCTTTTTTTGCTGTATCCATACTGTTAATGAATGTTTTTAATTCATCTGTTTTTGTAAGGAAGATAGATTTTTTTGTTTTAATTGACTCTACATGTATATCTTTTATTTCCTGTTTTCCTAAAAAGACAGGAGGTGCATTTGGGTCTCTTTGAGTTGAAATAATAGTAGCTTTCTTCTTTGGTTTGCTTGCTGTATAGAAATCTTGAATAGATTTTCCAGAGTTTAAAAACCATATGATTCCAAAAAAAATGAATGCGCTACCTAGCAGTAAAATGACTTTTTTAATAGGATATTCTCCTCTCTATTACTTCATGTGAAGAGCTTTTCTATTAATATATGATAGGTAAGCGTAAAGTATTATAGTTGAACGTGATTATGCTTCACGGTTTTTATAGGACGATCAACGAGTAAATTGTAAGTAAGCCCAATTAATACGAAAATACCACCGATAATTTTGCCGATTGAGAGTTCGTTTGACAGGAAGAAATCAATGATAGCCCCCGCAAATAATTGTCCGATAAAGATGAGTAATGTTAAATAAAATGCAGATATTTTAGGAGTAATATAGTTTGATAATGGAATGACGATAACGCCTACTAATCCGCCTAAGTATACAGCGATAGGAATGGATTGCAACGTATGAATTGGAATATAAAATGAATCTGAACTGAAAATTAAAAATAGCGCGGAGAAAAATAATCCAGTAATATAATTGAAAAATGTACCTTCCCAATTGCCAATTTCCTTTGCTAAATTCGCGTTAATAATTCTAGCGACAACGATAGAAACACCAGTTAAAATAGCGATACAAATATATAACATTTTCTTGCCTCCATTAATAAATTGTCATGACTATAATTCCAGAAGAAATGAACAATAATCCAATTAGTTTTTTCTTTTCAAACTTTGCAACTTTCATTCCTAATAAACCGAAATGATCAATAATAATAGAAGCAATGGATTGACCGAGTAGGCTTAATGCAATGGTAATAGAAGCACCAAGAGCGGAGAAGCTTATATTGCTAAAAAGTACTGTGAAAACTCCAATGGCTCCGGCACTATATAAATAAAGTGGAATACCTTTATCAAAATGGATTTTATTTTTGTTAATGATTAAAACGAAAATGACTGCTATTAAACCGACAAGATGAATGATAACACTCGCTGTATAATTGCCAGTCGACTCAGATAAAATCCCATTCAATGGGAGCATAATGGCAATAAGCATACCAATAAAGACAGAAAGAAAGTTATACAATGTAATATCCCCTTTATATTTCATGTTTGTAATGACTGTATCATGCTGAAATTGTGTATTACTATGACATATGTCATAGTGGAAGAAGGAAATTTTGATTACAATGGGAGTAGTTGTAAAGGTGGGGGACTATGAAGAAAGTATGTAATTCTAATAAATTAGCAGAGTATATGAAACAAAATAATATTGATTCATTTTTTAGTAGTGATATGAGACCATATATGGAACTTATATTTTTTAAAAAGAATGAGTTCATTTGCAGAGAAAACGAAGAGATAGACTATTTATATTTTTTTGTTGAAGGAAAAGCGAAAGCGTTTAATACGTTAAGTAACGGGAAATCCGTATTATTATGTTTTTATGATAGTTTGCAGTTACTAGGAGATGTTGAGTTAATCCATTCTCAAAAGATTGCTTCAAACGTACAAGTCATGGCAGATTCTTATTGTGTTGGTTTGCCTTTAGGGAAAGTGAGAAACCAATTATTTCATGATGCGAAATTTTTAAGATGTATTTGCGGTTCTTTAGCCCATAAATTAAATCGTCTTTCAAAAAATAGTACAATTAATTTACTATATCCACTTGAAAATAGACTCGCGAGTTACATATTAGCAGCAGGAGAACGCGCTGTTCAGCACGGGAATCGAATTGTATTTAGTGGGAATTTAACGGAAACAGCTGAATTGTTAGGAACGAGTTATCGGCATTTATTACGTACATTGAATACCTTTTGTGATAAAGAGATAATCAAGAAAAGTAATGGTTGTTTTGAAGTTGTGAATGTAGAAGTTTTGAGGGAATTGGCTGCGGATGTTTATAAATAGGAGAGATATAAATAATATATTAAAGTGGGGATTTAGATGAAAATAGCGATAATTTCAGATATTCATGGGAATAGTCACGCTTTAAAATCGGTATTAAAAGATATTACACGTCGTAAGGTCGAAATGATAATAAATTCAGGTGATAGTGTGTATGGGCCGTTAGATCCTTTAGGGGCAATTGAAATATTAATGAGTAACGAGATGATACATATTAAGGGTAATTGTGATCGCATGCTTTGGGAACCTATACAAGAGCAGTCTGCTACACTAACTTTTGTCCAAAATCAATTAACAAAAAATCATATAGATTGGTTAAAACAACATCCTTCCCAATTTATTGTAGACGATATTTTATTTTGTCATGGTACGCCAACTTCAGATGAGGTGTATTTATTAGAAGAGATGGACGAGAATGGTGCAGTATTAAAGAGTGAAAAAAATATAATGGATCAACTCCAAAATATAGAACAAAAAATAATAGTATGTGGTCATACGCATATTCCTAGAGTTGTTTATTTAGCGAACGGAAAAATCATTATAAATCCAGGGAGTGTAGGACTTCCTGCATACAAAGATGAATTACCCGTTTTGCATAAAATGGAGTCAGGAACTCCGCACGCAAAATATGTAGTGATAGAAAAAAATTTGGGAGAATGGATAATTGAACAAATTTCAGTTCCTTATAATTGGGAAGAAGCAGCTGGGTTAGCTGTTCAACAGGAAAGGCAGGACTGGGCACAAGCGCTAAAGACTGGAAAGGTAGAATGAAGAGGAGTTTTACTTTATAGTAAACTCCTCTTTTTATTTTATGTAGATGTTGAATTATAGAAAAATAAAATGTTATGGTTATGGAAACATATGAATGTGTGAACATGTATTCATATATAAGAGGAGGAGGGATTAGAGTGAAAGACCTAATTATTATTGGAGCTGGTCAAGCTGGATTAACAATAGGATACTACTTGAAGCAGGGAGGATATAGTTTCTTATTACTTGAGGCGGGAAACCGAATTGGCGATTCTTGGAGAGACCGCTATGATTCTTTGCAGCTCTTCACACCAAGGGAATATAGTAGTTTACCAGGTATGATATTAAAAGGAGAAGGGAGTGGATTTCCATGTAAAGATGAAATTGCAATTTATTTAGAAGAATATGCAAGGTATTTTCAATTGCCGGTACAATTACAGACTCAAGTTTTAAAAATAAGAAAAGAGAAAGAAATATTTGAATTACACACTCCTACAGAAATTTTACAATCGAAAAAAGTTATTATCGCATCAGGTGGTTTTCAGCAACCATTCATCCCCTCATTTTCACAACATCTTTCATCACATATTTTTCAAATACATTCATCACAATATAAATCACCATTACAAATTTCTAAGGGGAAAGTACTAGTAGTAGGTGGCGGGAATTCAGGAATGCAAATCGCAGTAGAACTTGCAAAAATTCATGAAGTAAAAATGTCTATCAGTCATCCATTAACATTTTTACCGTTACATCTTTTTAGAAAAAGCATTTTTAATTGGTTAGAAAAATTAGGTTTATTGTATGCTGAAGTAAATACCAAGAGGGGAAAATGGTTTCAGAAGCGAAAGGATCCCATTTTTGGTTTTGAAGGTAAGGAACTTATTCGTAGTGGAGCAATAAAACTACAGGGAAAAGTGGTAAGTGCATCAGGAAATAATATTATGTTTCAGAATGGTGGCACGTATAGTGCACAAAGTATTATATGGTCAACTGGTTTTGTTCAAGATTATAAATGGATTGAAATAGAAAAGGCAGTGAATATGAATGGATTTCCTAATCATACAAAGGGAATGAGTCCAGTAAGAGGATTGTATTATATTGGACTGCCGTGGCAATCTCAAAGGGGTTCTGCGCTTATTTGTGGTGTAGGAAAGGATGCGGTGTATTTGCTTTCTGAAATCAAAAAATAGATCAGTAGCAACAGCTACTGATCATCCATATGTACATGAATTAGGAGAGGTCAAACATTTCAAACGTTTATTAGCTTTAGTATAATAGATTTTCATGAAATAAAAAACTGAAAATTATATTTTTTTGTTGAGAAAGTTTTTTGTATCGAAATATATAAAAAAACGGGGATTTCTATTGAAAGAAAATATGATATTTATCCCGCATTAACGGGCAGTAAGATCCCCCACCTCAAAATTCGGCACATGCGAGGAAGTTAGGTGAGAGATCAACTGCCCGTAAAAGCTCGATTGGTGAGGGCTAATAATCAGAGGGACAAAAGTCCCTCTGATTAAAGTTTCACTTTATATTTTAGTAAAGTATGATATAGTCTATATAAGATTGATTTCCTTAAAATATCTTTTTTGTATAGTAATTACATTCACAGTTGGGAAGGGGAACAGATTGTGAAGTTTGATGATCAACGTCTACTAGGAATACGATTAGGTTCTGTACTCATAACAGAAGAAAATCAATATTTAGTAATTAAGAAGAAAGATCATTATGCACTATTAAACATACATAATTTAGAATGCACACATGTCGAAGTGCAGTTAGAACATATTGAAGAACTGCTGCATGAAGATTTCCAAGAAAGTATAACGGAAATTATCGCACCAGAACATATTAAAATTGTGGTGAAAAATGTTATATAAAGAAAGAAGCTGGGAGAATCAGCTTCTTTCTTTGTTTTACTTCGTTAATTATAAGGATAACAATTTTAAAATCTCACCAATAATCCCATCCTTTTGATGAACACCTAAATCCGAGTTCGTCATAATAACAGCGCTATTACCTCGGTATGGATTACATACCATCATACATTGAAATCCAACACCCCAGCCAAGTGAATGAATTTGTAAGTCTTCATTAGAATACTCTAGAAAAACACCTAACCCAGTCCAGTTGGTGCATCCTTGAGGAGAAATCATATCTTGTACAGTTTTTTGAGAAAGTTTCAGTTTGCTATTTCCCTGTAAGGACTGAATGATCTCAATAATTAAAGTTGATAAGTCAGTTGGTGTTGTCCAAACGCCTGAAGCTGCTGCGAATGGATAAAATGGATACTTCTCATTTGTTACAGTTCCATCTTTATTATGCCCGCAAGCAAAAGCATCGGTTTTATCTATGTCTTCGGGAGAGAAGAGTGTACTATTTTTCATTTGTAGTGGCTGAAAAATAAATTCTTCAAGTAAAAGGTTGAACGATTTCCCAGTAATATTTTCAAGTAGTTGTTCGATAATACAAAAATTTGCGTCAGAGTAGTGGAATTGGCTTTCTGGTGCATAAGTTACTTCTATAGGTACTGGGCAATATAATGTTTTACCAGCAAGGAGCTCATCCATTTTAGGTAGTTCTTGTGCAAGTGTATAATGTTCAAAACTATTGGGAGGATCAATGATTCCAGATTGGTGACTTAATAAGTTTCGCAGCGTTACTTTTTTCTGTGAAGTAAATAGATTGGTAGGGATGTTCCAAGATGTGAGTCTATCATTTACGTCTTCATCTAAATGTACGATTCCTTGATCTGATAACGTTAGTACAAGCATTGAAGTGATGAATTTGCTAATAGAACAAGAATTGAATATGGAATTCGTAGTGACAGTTCTAGTTGTTCCAGATTCAAGTGTTCCGAAAGCAGTAGCTTCATCAAGTTTACCGTCACGTATAACGGCAAAGCTTAACCCTGCAACAGAATATTGGTTCATTTTCTCATAGATATTGTTACTTTTTAAGTTCATAGTGACTCCTTTCTTTTAAAGACAGAATATTAATTTTATTATACAGTAGTAAATAGAGAGAAAAGGAAAACACTTCATCTTTTATCGATGAAGTGTTTTCTTAGTTTAAGTTAATTCGAAGTAAATGCTTTAAAAAATTTATCTCTGTACATGTACATAAGCCATGAGGCTGTTATAAAGGAAATAAAGATTTGTTTGTTTTTAATTGGCGCATTGAAAACAAGCCAGCCAACGATATCAAATAACAAATGTAGTGCAATTGAAAGAACTACAAATTGTAGTAACGTCTTAAAAAATCTTTTCATAAAGTGTCCCCCTAAAATAAAAGGTTTTATCCCGCATTAACGGGCAGTAAAACTCCCACTGATTAAAGTTTCACTTTATCAATAGTGTTGTATATTACTATTATACATTAAATGTGTCCTGTGGTAAAATTTACATAAGTTACTTAAATAAAACATATGAAAGCTAGTGAGGAGGAATAGTCATGGAATTTTGGATGATCATACCGATAGCGGTCTTTGGGCTTATTTATATCGTTGAAAAATTAAATAAAATCGAAAAGAAAACGGATGCGTGTTTAAAGCGGATGGAAGATAGATTACAGCTAATTACGAAAGAAATGGGAATTATAGATAGAGAACCCGAAATTAATAAAGAGTTGCGGCAGCTTATGGAAGAAGGGAAAACAGTTACGGCAGTTAAGAGAGTAAGAGAAGCATTTGGTTTTTCAATACTAGAAGCGAAGCAATATGTTGATAAGTTATAAAAAGGTCATCCATTTGGGTGATCTTTTTTCACTGCACCATACGTGTATTTACATAAGCAGCTATTATAACGTGGCCAATTATAATGATAGGAAATACGATTTTTGCATTAGGGGTAGTGAAGACACTACCAATTGTGGCGATAACACCAGCGGTTAAATTATAAAGACCAACTATCTTCGATAACTTAACTTTATCTGACACACGGCGTTCATTGAATCCTGATAAGAGCCAAGTGTATTGTTTTACTCCGATGAAATAAGCTAATGCAAATGAAATGATTGCTAGTATGAATAATGATGGAGAAGCGAAGAGAGTCATTGAGAACACCTCCGTTAATGGACTATAAATAAATTATAGTATGAATGTTATAATTTAACAAAATACATTTTTGATTTTAAGTTTATTAAAAATGAGATATTTACGATGAAGGGAGATTACATATGAATATTTCGGAATTCCAGCAATATGTATCGAGTTTCAGTAAAGAAAAAGGATTTCAAGATACAACAATTGAAGAGCGTACGATGTATGCGATGGCGGAATTAGGTGAATTAGCGGAAGTTATATTAAGGCGTGATAAAATACAAGATTCGAAAAGAGAGATTGGTTTAGAAATGTTTGATGTAATTTGGAATGTATGTGATTTAGCAAACAAGTTAGAAATTGATTTAGAGAAGGCATTCGAAGAAAAAATGATGATCAATAAAAAACGTGAATGGTAAAAGGAAAGTTAAAAAGCGCACAAAATTTTGTGCGCTTTTTATTAATGGTATGAAAAATATGTAAAAAAAGATGGAACAAACATTTGAGATGAACTGTCTAATATAGGTAATAACTATTTAGTTTGAAAGAAAGGGTGGAGAAAATGAAAAAGAATACATTATTAAAATTAGGGGTATGTGTTAGTTTGCTAGGAACAACTCAATTTGTTAGCACAATTTCTTCTGTGAAAGCGGAACAAAAGCTAGAGCAAAAAGTAATAAAGAATGAGACAGGAACTATTTCAATTTCTCAGTTAAATAAAAATGTATGGGCTCATACTGAGCTAGGTTATTTTAATGGAGTAGCAGTTCCTTCGAGTGGTCTAGTTCTTACTACTTCTAATGGGTTAGTACTTGTCGATTCTTCTTGGGATGATAAGTTAACGAAGGAACTAATAGAGATGGTAGAAAAGAAATTTAAGAAGCGCGTAACGGATGTTATTATTACACATGCGCATGCTGATCGAATTGGCGGAATTAAAACGTTGAAAGAAAGAGGCATTAAAGCGCATAGTACAGCATTAACTGCGGAACTAGCAAAGAAAAATGGATATGAAGAGCCACTTGGAGACTTACAAACAATTACGAATATGAAGTTTGGAAATATAAAAGTAGAAACGTTCTATCCAGGGAAAGGGCATACAGAAGATAATATTGTCGTATGGTTACCGCAATACAACATTTTAGCTGGAGGCTGTTTAGTGAAATCTGCGGAAGCTAAAGATTTAGGGAATGTTGCTGATGCATATGTAAATGAATGGTCCACATCGATTGAGAATGTGTTGAACCGATATGGAAATATGAACTTAGTAGTGCCTGGTCATGGAGAAGTAGGGGACAGAGGATTACTTTTACATACATTGGATTTGTTGAAATAAGAAACTGTGGGAATATAAAAGCGAGGAGAAATAATTTTCTCCTCGCTTTCTTCTAACTATATTTAAATGCGAAGCTATCAATTATGCCTGCATAAGTTACTGAGATTTTAATTCCAAGTATACAAATACCAGTACCGTCATAATTGCTATAACAACGTAAGTAACATCAAGCATTATAAGTGTCTTTAAAGTTTCAGTCATCCTAATTCACCCCTGGTATGAAAATGTAACATAATCTCTTATCAATCAGTTAAGAGATTATAAAGATAACGATGTACATGAAATTTCTTAAGTAGTTTCTATATAAATATATCATATAAATAATGTAAAAAATGTTAAGATGGTGTAAATGTATTGTAAATAAAGAGGTTTCCTATAAAATCTTTAATCAAAAAATTGATAGTTCTTCAAAATGAAAAAACGCTATTCTTTCTGTTGAATGATAGAAAGAATAGCGTTTTTGTATGCTTATTAGTTGCTAATAGTTCTCTAAATCAATCATCTAGCTATTTGAAAGTATTAACAAAGGTGTCCGTTTTTTAGCGCCAATAAAAATATTATGTCAACAATATGAACTGTCACAAATTTATATATATTATTGTGATTCATATCACATCCTTTTTTCCTAATGGGTATTATGCTTGATTTGTAAGGAATGATTGGGAGAGGGTGGGATGATATGTTTTGTTATCAATGTGAACAAACGCCAACAGGTGGATGTAAAGTGATGGGGGTTTGCGGTAAGAATGAAACCATTGCAAGTTTACAAGATACGATTGTGTTTGGATTAAAAGGAATTGCTGCTTATCGTACTCATGCTGCTCAGCTAGGGTATACAGATGCATTTGTAGATGCTACAACTCAAGAAGCGCTATATATGACATTAACAAATTCTAACTTTAATGAACAAGAACATATTGATATGGCTATGAAAGTAGGGAAATCGGCTTTACGAGTAATGGAGTTATTAGATGAGGCACATACGAATCACTTTGGTGTTCCGGAGCCTGTTCAAATTACGCAGAACCATGTAGAAGGTAAGGCAATTGTAGTTACTGGTCATAATTTATTTGCATTAGAAGAGTTATTAAAGCAAACAGAAGGAAAAGAAATTAATATTTATACTCATTCTGAAATGCTACCAGCACACGGATATCCACAACTGAAAAAATATAAACATTTAAAAGGAAACATCGGTAAGGCATGGTATGATCAACGACGCCTTTTCGAAAAATTTACAGGTGCCATATTAGCTACAACGAACTGTGTTATGCCAATTAAAGGATCATACTCTGATCGATTCTTTTTATATGATATTGCAGGCTTAGAGGGCGTACAAAAAATTGAAAATGATGATTTTGCACCATTGATTCAAAAAGCGCTTGAACTTCCCGAAGTACATATGGAGTCGGATGAGCAGTTAGTAACAGGGTTTCATCATAATACAGTATTATCATTAGCTCCAGAAATTATTGAGGCAGTAAAGGAAGGGAAAATAAAGCGTTTCTTTGTCATCGCAGGTTGTGATGCACCAGGAAAAGGCGGGGAATACTATCGTGAATTAGCAACGTCGCTTCCGCCAGAAACGGTTATTTTGACAACTTCTTGCGGGAAATTCCGCTTTAATGATGTGAATTATGGGGTTGTACCTGGTACGGAGATTCCGCGTTATATTGACTTAGGGCAATGTAATAACTCAATTTCTACAGTGAAAATAGCGGAAGCTTTAGCAGATGCTTTTCAATGTGAAGTAAATGAATTGCCAGTAAGTATTGTCTTATCATGGTTTGAACAAAAAGCGGTTGCTATTTTACTTGGGCTATTTAGTCTTGGAATTCAAGATATTCGCATTGGTCCAAAGGCGCCTGAATTTATTTCACCTGGTGTGCTTGATGTATTACAAGAGACATTTGGTTTAAAATTGATTACAACTGCAGCAGAAGATATGAATATGATGTTATCGTAACAAAAAGGGTGTCCTATATGTAGAGTTGGCTTTATAAAAAATTTGTATGTATTCGAAAACTTATGTATTAGATTCGCAGGTGCGTTAGTAGAAGATGTGGCTTTAAAATAAAGTTTGATCAAATTAATGAGAATGCCACTGATAAAAGACAAATAGAAAGAGCATGTTTTGAAAAAAGATTAATCAAAACATGCTCTTATTTCATCTAATTGCTCAAATGTTTTATAAAAAAGTTTGATCGTTTCAATGAGCCTTCCTCAACTAAAGCACCCGTTAATTCAATAACCATCTCACATAATTTTTTTCAATAACCTTACCATAAATGGTGTCTTTAATGTCTCTTTTATTAGTGAATTTTTGTGTTTCATAAAATTACTGATCTGTTTTCGTCTATTTGGAACCATTAACAAAGGTAATCTACTAGGATTAAACCACCCAATTTTTGCAGTTTCAGGCCCATTATTTATTGGTTCCCCCCCTAGTAATTTCCCTGAAAATATATGTTGCATATCATCGTATTGAGGTTGGTGATATTCTCCTATTTTACGCTCAATAGCAATTATATAGCCCGTTTCTTCTTTAGTTTCTCTTATAGCACACTTATCTAACTGTTCATTTTCTTCTAGTCTTCCCCCAGGCAAATCCCAGATAGGATAATCATTTCGTTTAACTAACAATATTTTGCCTTCATTATTATCAACAATAGTAAAGCACCCTGTGGTTTTTGTAGTATTCATTATAAATATGATCTCCTTAACTTACGCAATTGCCAATCAACTTATATTTCTCTTTGTCTAATAAATTTTCCTTCTTACTGAATTAAATGGACCTTTAGTTGAGTAATTTTATTGCTACTCAACATTTCCTTAATCCGCCTTTCAATTCAGATCTTCTTTTCATTTTTTATTATAAAAACACCCATTTAGATAAACAGATCCAAAGGGGCAAAACGGTACGACTTTATTTCAAAACCACAGAAGAACACAAAACGAATCTTTCTTATTAATAAAGGGAATCTGCAACATCCATCAACTTCAAAATTTTATCCCGCTATTTGCGGGCAGTAAAACTCCCACCTCAAAATTCAGCTGGAGCAAAGAAGTTAGGGGGGAGCCCTGCTGCCCGTAAACGCCCCACTGATTAAAGTTTCACTTTATAAAGAATTTGTATGTATTCGCAAGCTTATGTATTAGATGCACAGGTGCATTAGTAGAAGAACAAAAAAATGATCCGTCTTCTTAATAAAGAGAGCTAGCCACATTCATTAACTTCGGAATATTATAACGCCCCAAAACAAAAATGTGGAATTTTTGTTTTGGGGTATTTCCTTTTCTTAGCTGGATAGGTATGTGGTGAGATTTCTTAAGAAGAAAATAGGCAGTATCCAATAGATAATAGCGGATTTAAGAAAAAATTTAAAAATCGAGTTGACATTCTATCTACATAGTCATACAATGTAGTGGTAATGAGTAATACTGAATAGCGTAGTTTTTAAAAATATATTCAGTATCCAATAGGCAAAAGCGGATTTAAGAAAAAATTTAAAAATCGAGTTGACATTACATCTACATAGTCATACAATGTAGTTGTAATAAGTAATACTGAATAGTGAGGTTTCTCAAAAGCTATTCAGTAAAAATTAGCCTTAGTACTCTGTGATACTGAATATAAGTCAGACAGAATAGGGGGTAAAGGAGGATCAGAATATGGAAAATTTAACTGAAATGTTGAAAGGTTCGCTGGAAGGATGTGTTCTGGAAATCATTAGCCGCCGTGAAACTTATGGCTATGAGATTACCCGCCACCTGAATGAGCTTGGGTTTACTGAAGTCGTGGAAGGAACGGTCTATACCATCCTTGTGCGATTAGAGAAGAAAAAACTTGTGAATATTGAAAAGAAACCGTCAGACATGGGGCCGCCTCGCAAGTTTTATTCACTAAATGAGGATGGCCGTCAGGAGCTTGAATTGTTTTGGAGAAAATGGGATTTTGTATCATCAAAAATTAACGTCTTGAAGTCAAACTAGCCTCATAAGATTAAATATTCGGCCGATATTTTGGGAGTTTCTTGTTCTGCTTTATAAAAAAGGAGGAAAAATAATATGTTGGAAATGTTCAAAAAATTAATTGGTGATAAAAAAGAGTACAAAATGATGATGGCACGTGTTGGAGCTCTGCCAGAGGACTATCAGTTTGTGTTTAAGAAAATTCAAAACTACATGTGGAATTTCTCAGCTGGTAACGGGATGGATATGCTACACATACAGTATGAACTAATCGATTTGTTTGAAGCCGGTGCGGCGGAAGGCAGACAAGTGCTAGAAATCACTGGGGAGGACGTGGCATCCTTTGCTGACGAACTAGTGGCAAACGCTAAAACTTATGTTTCCAAGTATCGTGAAGATTTGAATGAAAGTATCATGAAGCAATTGAGAAAAAAATAAATGCAACAGGTAATACCGACTGATTAGCTGGTTACAAATGTGAATTGACGCCATTGCTATTCAGTTATATTTTTAAATCAGTACTAAGTAATACAGATTATCAGTAATACTAAATAGAGGGTGTAGGCAGTCTATCTTTACAAAACATTTTTTAAGGAGGAAAAAAGCATGACCAATACAGCGATTTCTGTAAAAGGATTAAAAAAATCCTTTAAAGATAAAGAAGTGTTAAAAGGGGTAGATTTTGAAGTGCAGCGTGGCGAAATTTTCGCATTGCTGGGCTCAAATGGAGCGGGCAAGACGACGATAGTCAATATCCTCTCGACGCTGATGAAGCAAGATGGCGGCGAAGTAGGTATTTGTGGTTTTGACGTTCAGCGTCAACCGGATCATGTTCGTCAAAGTATCAGTCTGACAGGGCAGTTTGCAGCTTTAGACGGTATGCTCACGGGGAGAGAAAACTTGATAATGATTGCCAATTTGCGTGGAGTTTCTATTCCTGCTCAAGTCGCTGATAATTTGCTTGCAAGATTCAGCCTGACTGATGCAGCCAACCAGAGGGCAGACCAGTACTCAGGTGGGATGAAGCGCCGGCTTGATATCGCCATGAGCTTGATTGGGACGCCAGCAGTCATTTTTCTCGATGAACCGACGACAGGGCTTGACCCCGAAGCGCGGATTGAAGTGTGGGATACCGTCAAGGAACTTGCCGGCGGCGGCACAACCATCTTGCTCACGACCCAGTACCTCGAGGAAGCCGAACAACTGGCGGACCGTATCGCTATCTTGCATGGCGGAAAAATTATTAAGACTGGTACTCTTACAGAACTTAAAGAGATGTTCCCGCCAACAAAAGTGGAGTATATCGAGAAGCAGCCGACATTGGAAGAAATTTTCCTTGCGATTATTGGCAAAAAGGAGGAGATGTAAATGAAGAGCAAAACAGGGGTATTATTAGGGCGCTTAATGCGCAACATCATGCGCAGTCCAGATACAATTATTACGGTAGCGATTACGCCGATTATGATGATGCTGTTGTTTGTCTACGTATTTGGCGGCGCCATAAAGACAGGAACGGATAACTACGTCAATTATTTATTGCCGGGAATCTTGCTGATGGCTATCGCATCCGGTGTCGCTTACACTTCCGTACGGTTGTTTACGGATGTAAAGAGCGGGCTGATGGCACGTTTCATTACTATGCCTATCAAGCGTTCGTCGGTATTATGGGCTCACGTATTAACATCACTTGTTGCTAATGTGCTTACTATCGTGGTGGTTATTCTTGTTGCGCTCTTAATGGGCTTCCGTTCCAGTGCTAATATTCTGGATTGGCTCGCGGTAGCTGGAATACTCGGGATGTTTACGCTGGCGCTGACATGGTTGGCTATCATTCCTGGGTTGACAGCGAAGTCTATGGAAGGGGCGACAGCCTACTCGTACCCACTAATTTTTCTGCCCTTTATTAGTTCGGCCTTTGTTCCTACCGAAACTATGCCAGAAATTGTTCGTGCGTTCGCTGAAAACCAGCCTGTGACTTCAATCGTGAATGCGATTCGTGCCCTCTTATATGAAGGGACTGTTGGCAACGATATTTGGATTGCACTTGCTTGGTGTGTGGGCATTATGGTTATCGCTTACTTCTTCGCCGGCAAAGCATTTAAACGTCAGTTAGGGTAACACCACCAGTTCGGTGCACAATGGCAACTAAACCTTCTGGAATAATATATATATGGGAAAATGGATTTAAATCACATTAATCTTAGTTATTGCTATAATTGTTAGTATTCTTACTGGTTATGCAGTTGGTACGTAAGTAGGCTCAGACGTTGAGAAAAAGCAGACTGAGAGAGTTAAAAGGGAAGAGATAATATTTTGACCTCAATTCTAATTGCCATATAATAAATGCAATTTTTATACATGAAAAGCCCACCTATTTCCGTAGGTGGGCTATATCTTTACTACACAATTCGAAAGTATACTCTCTTTTTCTAAATATGTAATTATGCATATTTAGAAAAAACTACACTTAATAAATATTACATATAGTAAATGGAAACTTATGGTGTAATTCTTTTAATAGGCTCAACATGATAACCATTATATAAGGTGCGTAGGCTCCTTTGGAAAAGTTCTTCTTTTCTGAAAAATGAATATTAATTCGTTATATGTAATAAAAATTCATGAGAATAATTTTATGTTTTCTAAATTTATTCCTTTACATCAATGTGTATTATTTATTACAACAGCTTCATGTCAAAGATAAGATGTGAAAGCAAAGGGAAATATAAGTATCTTTATAACGAGTTCCTAATATAATCAATGTGTTAATGAAAGGAACTCTGTATTATGTTTACTTTTCTATTAACTAATACAGCTTCAAAAAATAGACACAATTGCTACATACCAATTGTAATTTATTATCTATTCATAATTCTGTTTATTCTGTCTTTCTAAAAATAAAAAAATATTAGACTCGCAAATATAAACGTTATAATGAGGGCGTCGAGAGGTAACCGATTACCTACGAAGAAAATATCAAACATTTTAAAATTGGACAGACTGAAACGATTACTTACAGAAAGGTGTGTGACCAGAAGGGGAATTTCTTCAAAATAGTTTAGCAGCAGCGGACATCGTATTAGCTGGTGTAAACAATATCATCAATGGTAAGTATAGGGTTGGAGGATAAATGCCTCGCACATTAAGAGAGACAGCTTTAGGTGGAATCGTTTACAATATGGCGCATCTAGTAAGCGGTTCATTTTTTAAGAATGGTCTATATTCTTAAGCCTAAAAAGAGACGTAAGAATAGGATACAAGGGGGATTTATTATATGAATGGGAATACTGCAAAAAAAATAGAATTTCAAGCTGAAAACACTGCAGTGAAAAATGAGAAATATCCAGATCCTAAAAAGTGGCATAAACAAGATACTACCTGGGCATTGAGCCTTTTTGGAACAGCAATTGGAGCAGGAGTACTCTTTTTACCGATTAATGCAGGTTCAGGTGGTTTATTATCATTACTGTTAATTACGATACTTGCATTTCCTGTTATGTATTACTCACATAGGGCACTTGCTAAAATGATATACGCTTCCAATTCTGCTGATGAGGGGATTACAGGCACAATAAGAGAGTATTTTGGCAATAAGGCAAGTATAATTTTTAACATAGTATATTTCGTCTCAATTTATACGATCGTACTGATGTATTCGGTTGCACTTACAAATACTGCAAGTAGTTTTATCGTGCATCAATTGCACATGCCGGAGCCTCCAAGGGCCATTTTATCACTTGTATTAGTACTCGGTCTTATCGCTATACTAAATTTCGGTCAAGATATCACTGTAAAGATAATGAGCATGCTAGTATATCCTTTCATAGCTTCTTTACTGTTTATCTCAATATCTTTAATTCCACAGTGGAATACGTCAATGCTTAGTTTCTCAAGTGCGTCTACTGCTTCAACAGGAACAGGGTATTTTGGAGTGATATTGATGATACTACCAATCATCGTATTCTCGTTCAATCATTCTCCTATGATTTCGTCATTCGTTATGAAACAGAGAGCTACGTATGGAATAGAAGCTACTGATGCCAAGTGTGCTCAAATACAAAAAGTTTGCTATATCATGACATTCGCTGTTGTTATGTTCTTTGTTTGGAGCAGTACTTTAAGTTTGACTCCAGATGATCTTAAGATGGCAAAAGAACAGAACTTGTCAATCCTATCATATCTTGCTAATGAGCTTAATTCGCCTGTAATCACTATTGCAGCTCCTATCATTGCTTTTGTGGCTATTACAAAGTCTTTCCTTGGCCATTATGTAGGAGCGTATGAGGTAATGCGTGACATGATTATGAAGTCCGGTAAAAAACGCGGGAAAGATATAGGAGAAAAAACAGTTCAGACAATGATTCTTACTTTTGTCGTATTAACATGCTGGTATGTTGCTTATGCAAATCCAAGTATTCTTGGAATCATTGATGCTCTTAGCGGTCCATTAGTTGCTGCGATCTTATGTCTATTACCAATGTATGCGATTCGTAAAGTACCAGTACTGGCTAAATACAGAGGGAAAATGAGCAATGTGTTTGTCATTGTTGTAGGTATACTTACTGTCCTAGCAAGTATTAAGTCATTATTCTAATTCGCTATTGTTAGTTCAAGTGCTAAAATAGTGGGATATGAAAAAAGAATGAAAGAGATTATGGATAAGATACGTCCATATTCGAATTTTAAACAAGCTGTTTTATGAGGGTTAAACTCTAATATAAAAAGACATGAACAAAGATTAGTTCATGTCTTTTTTTTGTGTTGGCGTTATTCTTAGAAGAGCGTTTCAAGTAGCGGTAGCGAATAAAATGTTTTTACTAGGTATTTAAATAGAGGTAACTGGCATCTAGTCAAACTCAATATTATTTTGGGTTTAACTGGCCACTGCTTATGGGCAGTATAAACATAATCTCTCTTTTAAACCTTCTAACACTTCTTCAGGAACTTCCCTGATTTTGATATCTTTACCTAGGAAAAGTAGCCAATTTGTTATTTCTATCAATTCATCGAGATTGTTAACATTGATAAAAGTTTTTAGAATGGCTGTGGATTGGTAAGGATTTGTATAGGAAATAGAAATTTTTATAGGATGATATTTTTTGAACTGGGTAATCGCTTTTGGACCAAGTTCAAGTACAAGGTTGATTGCTTCGTCCCTCTTACTTAGTTTTTCTGAAATTTTTTTCTTACTTAATCTGTTTTTCGGCGTATAGGTTTCGACATTAATGAGATGATCAACGAGAAACATCTTCTTTTTTTCTTCTTTTATGTCAAAGCCTTCAATTATCCAATGGCTTTTTTCTTGATAAAGGTGCAGTAGATAAATTGGATAAAACTTGGTTTCCTCCTCTTCTTTTACTGTAATCAATAAATGGCTATCTAAAAGAAGGGTTTGGATGAGTTTTTCTAACATAGGATGGGGGAGGTCAGAAAGCTCAAGTAGGTCAGGATTATGAGGGTTAGTCCCTTCAAAAAGCAAGATTTGATTTAAAAGAACAAGGTCATCCTGCTGGATTTCTGAGATGAGTCCTAGTAGTTTTTCGGCTAAAGACTGACGACTCTTTAGATAGGGAAGTTGTTGATTTCTTGTGGCCATAAAGGCAATAAAAAGAGCTTTGACCTCATTATCAGTAAAGCGAACAACGGGCAAGATAGAGTTATGCATGACAAAATATCCTCCATCCCTGCCAACTTCAGCGACGAGCGGCATCCCCATGGCTTCAATTTCTCTAATGTCTCTAATAGCTGTCGATCGTGAGATGTTAAATTCTCGTATGATTTCAGAAATTGTAAAGTGGGAGCGGTTGTTAATATAGCGCATGATCGTATTAATCCGTTCAACTTTTTTCATGTTGGTCTCCTAAACAGTATCATTTTTTGACATGATTTAAAGATATTATAAACTCATCAAGTGAAAAGATAAATCGTTTGATCAATTTAAAAGTGAGGAAGGTTTTAAATATGAAAAATTATACAATAGAAGAAAAAGATAGCTTTATCGTGTTAGGTATTGGAACTGAACTTAAGAGCCACTATACAGACTTTGCGGGCATAAACAAGGAAAAGGCAGACTTTTGGCTGGCTGTCGAACAAGATGGAAGGTTGGACACTTTAAAAGCTTTAGCTACAAATGATTACATTTTTTCGGTGAGTGAAGCGGTGAATAACAAGATGATGTATTACGCTGGTGTCATGACAGAGGCAACGATACAAGAAGAATCTAGAGTTATCCAGTTTCCGAGGGGAGAATACCTAGTAGTTAAAGGGGAAGGCGATACAGCTGAGGAGCTAAGTAATAAGCTTACTGGTATTGCATTTGGTCAAGCATTAGCAGAAGTAAAAGATTTTTCCTATGTTGGTGGGCCAAATACAACAGTTGAGATGGGGCAGCGAAACGGCTTAGTATTTGGTGAAATATGGATTCCAGTTGTTAGGAAGTAAAGTGTTAAAAGGAGAGATGGAATTGTCCAATATAGTTGATTTTAAAAACGTAACTACAGCTGGCATGGAGTCTTCACCTGTAGCAGAAGCACTTGCTGGTTTACGTGCCCATGAAGCACGTTACTTTATGAATAAATACAAGCATGAATTTACGGTTGTACCAGCTAGTGAAAGCGAGAAGACTCTTGATTATGTGAACCGCATTTTGAAAGAAGAACGTGATATTGAGTTTGCGGCAAAACCTTTAGAAACATCGTGTTTTCAAGTGGAAAATATTAAATTTGCCTATGTTTTCTATGAGGATGGTCTTGCAGTCAACGTCATGTATACGTTGGATAACCCAAAGAAGCGGGCCGTTGGATTTAAGCTTTCTGAGGGAATGGAGATACCAACGGAGTTAGTAGAGAAGTTTAAGTTTGCTAGACAGAAGTCTAAACTTGCTGGAACAATTCGAGGTTCGTTTTTTGTAATAAAAGGAGAATATAGTGTAAGTTGAAGAATCATTCATTTGTTATATTGAGTTATTTTTTAAAAGGCGCGATTAAGGCTAACAATCTTAAATTGTTAGCCTTTTTTTACATAAGTATAATATTCATAGTCTGCTACACACTATGTTCAGATAAAATAAAACGAAAGGAAATTACTGTAGGGTGGTGGTGGCGTGAGCAAAAAAAGGCTATTTGAGTTATTCTTAGTAACTTTTGCTTTACTATTCCTTCATGTAAGCACATTTACTAATGAAAAATTGAATGATAAATTTGGTAACTTTACCTTCTTTGTTGTATTTCTCATGTTTTATATCAACGTTGCATTTATAAAGCGGTATTTTGATGATATACAAAAGTGGATTAGAAATATCACATTTCTTCTTGCCCTGTTAGTAGTAACTTTAATATCACTATGGATAGGTTACTTTTAAAGCCTTGTGATCAAGAAAGTCCCCCAGTTTAAAAAAATGGAGGACTTTTCATAGTCTTCTAAATACAGTGAACCCCGATAATAATAGGCTATGTTAACCTTATATGAATAGGCATACATTAATCTTTTTTCTCCTCAATCATGATAAAATGGACGATAAGAAATTTATGTAAGATAAAGGTGTGGAAGATTCATGGTCAGTTTTAGCACTTTGCTAGCTTTTGCAATTGTTTCACTTAGTATGGTTTGTTCACCTGGGCCTAACATGATTTATCTCATTTCTCGCTCGATTACGCAGGGGCGTATGGCAGGATTCATTTCTCTTTTGGGTATCATGCTTGGCTTCATAATTTATATAATCGCAACAATGTTCGGACTTACAGCCCTTTTCCTAGCTGTTCCGTCTCTCTATGAAGCAGTTAAGTGGGCAGGTGCTGCTTACTTACTCTGGCTCGCATGGAATTCGATTAAGCCCGGTGCTACATCTATTATGGAACCTCGTACTATTGCTATTGAGCCGCCACGGAAATTATTTTTAATGGGACTTATGACGAATCTGCTGAATCCTAAGATTGCTATTTTGTATGTGTCACTTCTACCTCAATTTGAAGATCCTGAGAAAGGATCGTTGCTTCTACAAGGTGCAGTTCTGGGCTTTACACAAATAACGGTTAGCTTTATAGTCAACCTCCTAATTGTATTTACAGCAAGTAGAGTTGCCAAATGGTTTGGCACACGCCCAACGTGGCTGCGAGTGCAACGTTGGCTTATGGCAAGCGTCTTGACAGGTCTTGCTGTACGTCTTGCTTTTGAACGTCGACAGTAAGAGTCTTCTTGGGGAAAGTTACTATCTTTTTGGAACGATTGTAGGGGGAATAAGAATGATATTAAAAATAAAGCCAGCTACTGTATGTTCTTACTTTTACCTAACGTTTTTTCAAAAATGCTAGTAGATGCTGTTTCTTTTTTTAGGGGATACGGTAGGAATACCGTATTTTTTATTATAGGGGAATTTTGTTTTGTTAGCTTGAGAGCAATGTGAAACCTAAAATAATATGATCATATTATTTTAGGTACTTTTTTTATAATATGATCGTATTATAAAAAGGGAGGAGGATATGAGTGCCTAAAATTGTTGATCAAATACAAAGGAAGAATCAGATAGCCACTGCTACTTGGCGTGTAATATTAGAAAAAGGTATTGATAAAGCTTCTATACAGCAAATCGCTGACGAGGCAAACATTTCGGTTGGACTTGTTCAGCATCATTTTTCGTCTAAAAATGAATTAATTCATTATGCAATGAATTTAGTATTGAATCGAATGGAAGAACGGGCAAACAATCGTACAAGTGAATTTAAGGGAACGAAAGAAGAAGCACTTAGAAGATTAATGAAATTTATTATTCCTTCTAATAAAGAAGAAATGTTGGAAGGGAAGGTTTGGATTACATTTCTGGGTATATCCTTTAGTTCTCCAGAACTTATTGAACTTCGGAAGAAAATGGATGACCATACGAGGTATCTTATGGGAATAATTCTAGATTTAATGAGGGATCTAGGATACGTCACACCAGGTCACAATAGAGAATTTGAATTAGAGATACTGTACGGATTTATTGATGGGCTAGTAATTCATGTCCTTCAAACACCAGAATCATATCCAGAAGAAAAAGTAAATCAACTTATTGAGTATTATTTAAAAGAAAAAAAGAGGGATTAATCGCATGAATAAAGTTTTCATTATTATTCTTGTAGTCGTTATTGTATTGATTATTAGGCAGCTTATCCCGAAGAAAGTAGATAGCTTCGATCTTCTTGGTATACCAATCATGGCTATAATCAGAACTTATATGGGTCTTCCAAATAGATTGGACTATATTATTACAATTGAATTAATTAGCTTGCTTATATTAGGAGCGATAGTTGGTTATTGGCAAGCTAAGAGGGTGAAAGTTTTTCATCATAATAATCAATTATGTAGTGTTGGAGGCTATACGTATATTATCGGATGGATTATTATGCTTTTGGGCAGGATTGTTATTTTATTGTTGTTCAATCTCAACTCGCTCGTATTGACATTTCAAGCGGGACAGGAACAGTTTACGAGTGAAATAATTAAAGTTCTTTCTCATGCTGGAGATTGGTTAATATGGTCTACTATTCTTGCATCTTCCATCATGTATACCGTTACCTTATATAAAGATCACCCGGATATCAAGAAATTAATACATGATCGTTTTAAAGAAATAAAACAACGAATAAAATATTAATTTAACTAATTGTTGTTATATGGGCTATTGCCACATGCCCATCAACTTAAGAAAATAAATCAGCCCCAAAACGAAAAAATGAGCTTTTTTATTACAAATTAGCACAAAATCTCGTTCTGGGGATAGCTGTATTTTCTTAGCTTAATAGCGATGTGACTCTACCCCTATTAGGGGGTCCTGACGTCAAAACGTGGATATTATACGCTAAGACATTTTTTGAGAAAAAAGACCCTGATTTCCTTACGCTAAGCAGGAAATCAGGGTCTTTTTATGTTCTTAAAGGACGGAACGAATGATAATTGCTGACAGTAAAGTTGTACTCACCTAGAAAATTAATATGCTCCCAACCAAGAGGTGAGATATGAGGAAGCAACTCTTCTCGATGTTTTCCAATCTTTTTCATATGTTCAATAGCTTGAGATAGATACACAGTATTCCAGATACTGATTGCATTGATAATTAGATTTAATGCACTGGCGCGCTGTAATTGGTCTTGTAGTGCCCGTTCTCGAAGTTCACCGTGTTTCCCGAAAAAAATTGCGCGTGCTAATGCATTCATAGCTTCTCCTTTATTCACCCCCTTTGAATCCGCCGGCGTAAAGTTTCGCTAGAAATATAGTCTAGGATAAACAGTGTTTTTTCAATGCGTCCCATCTCTCTTAGTGCTGTTGCAAGACTGTTTTGCCGGGAGTAAGAGCCCATTTTGCTCATGACAAGGGAAGCTGATGATGTTCCTTCGCGAATGGAATGTGCGAATCGAAGGACATTGTCATAATTATCTCGAATGACTTTTGTAGGGGTTCGACCGAGGTACATGTAATTTCGGGTCATATCCTGTATTTTATTTCCAATAACCATATTTTATTATAACAAAAAGGTTTGAAATTAATAATGTTATGAATTATTTTTGATACAGTATTTTGTTACAACCAGTTCAACAGTTAGGAAGTTTCGTATTTTTAAATACAAAACGTAACAAAAATGAACGTTTATGTTACAAATATCTCCGAAAAATAACATCTAGGAAAAAATGTATCGCTACGACCTATTTTTACACCTATCTCGGCCGAATCCCACTATGATTTCACTTATTGATAAAGAAAAAATCAATGATGCTAAAAAAGATGTTACATCGAGGGTTACGAACTACAAAAAACAAATATCCTAAATTATACTGTTTATTTTCCTATCAAAATCATTTATATTTTGACCAAATAAATTTTAAAAAATTTCTCGAAAAAACAGCCATTCACTTTTTCAAAAATGAAAATAATAATAAACAATTATCCATATTTTATATTGACTTAGCGACCTGTTATCAAAAGGAAAATCAATTCGAAAAAGCTTGTTTATATTACCAAAAAGGCATCTCTTGTATAAGGATAGTCAAAAGTTTAAATATCATCTCATAAAAATGTTTAGTTACAATTTTAATAAGAAAACATATTCAAAACTCCTATTTTTTACATAGCAAATAACATTTTTCCATGTGCTGTTGTTGTATCTACCGTAATAATAATTGGCTTTTGGTTAAAATATTTCGGTTGATGAAGATATGTTGCTGTCCCATATATCCAGTTATATATATTCAAGTGACTTTTTTCACAAAAGAATCATAAAAAACTCTATCTATAGATAGAGGGTATTCAAAAAAAATCACCTTTCAGATAGATGTTCTAAAATAGTAGGGATGTTACAATCCTCCAGTAAGTAAGCAAATAAACAATAAATTTATACTTTATGGGGGTTTTAATTTGAATACTCAAGCTTGGATAATGATTGGTGCATTTTTAACAATTGTATTATTAACACAAATCGGAAGAAAAGTATTTACAACCACAAAGGCTGTATTGCCATTTATTCTTTGTGGTATAAGTGTTTATTTATTCGTCGAGGAAATACCTACCTCAGGTTCAAATATGACCGCACTCATAATCATGACAGTGGTCGGCATGATCATGGGAGGGCTAATGCTTTTTACAGTGAAAGTAGAATATGGTTCTGACAATAAAGCGTACGTAACTGCTGGCATTCCTTATTTATGTTTATGGATTGTTGGACTTGGATGGCGAGTCGTATTAGCTTATGTAGCGACAGACTGGTATCCACAACAATTTATAGATTTCATGGTATCGAATCACTTGGATTTTAATGTTATAGCCCCTGCTTTCGTATTTTTTACAATTGCGATGGTAGTTATTCGTACTATTGGAATTGTGATTAGGATACAAAGATATAGAAAAAAATCTAAAGCAAATTAAAGAAATAGGTTAAGAAAAACAACTTCTTTTGCATAATGAAGTAGGTAAAACAAACACACTATACTAACTATTTCATTATTCTTTTAATTTCAGATTTTAGATGATATGTATTAAAGGAATTTAACTCAACTATGAACTATTATAATTGGGAGTTGTAAATTTCCAACCTTTAAATCAAGAAATGGATATTCATCTATAGCCAAAAAATATAGAGACTAAACAGTAAGGTTGGGAGGGAATAAGTACATGGAAAAAGTATTTTTAAAAATGATTGATAGTCATGCAGGAAATGCGATAGGAATCATCTTAATATGCGTATTTTTTTATCAAGGTTTCGCACCTCATGGTACCTTTGCAATATGGGTTTGTAGCGTTTTTGTAACAATTTATCTATGGATGTTGTATTCACCAAAATCTTGGTGGAATGCAAGGAAGTACGCTTTATTTACGAGTATATTAATAAGCATATCATGTGTATTATATTTTTCTCATCCGAATTTTCCAAATTATGCGTTATGGCCACTCATAGTTTTTCTTGCCGCTGCAGAACCAAAGTGGACACGAGTAACGACAATTTTAGCTGCTATAACGGGGATAGTTATTATTCTATTTATACATGCGAACACGTTTCCTTATCAAGAAACATTAATTATTATCGGCCTCTATGTCTCGATCCGAAGCACATCCAAGCTAAGAGACGCATATCAAAAAAATCAAAAACAACTAAAAGAATTAGACGAAGCACATGCTGAACTACAAGAAACAACGGTATTTTCTATGCGATATGCAGCTTTTACGGAAAGAACAAAATTAGCAAGAGAGATTCATGATGGACTTGGACATCAAATGACCTCACTTATTATTCAATTACAGGTCCTTAAGATTATCTTAAGGAAAAATCCTGCTGATGCCCAAGATCATGTTGAAGAACTTTTAAAGGTGGCACGAAAAGGAATGGAAGAAATCCGCGTCGCTGTTAAGGAATGGACAAGTGATGAAAAAGATCTCGGGCTTACTTCATTAAAAGGATTGATTTCACAGGTTCAAGCGAATTCTTTATTACAAATTGAGTTCATTCAAACTGGAAATATAACAGAGTGGACGATGGAGGAAAGTACAATTCTGTATCGCATTCTACAAGAGTCTTTAACTAATGTCTTACGACATTCTAATGCAGATTCTGTTATTGTAAACGTAACAGAAATAGACGGAGTAGTAAAACTCACAATTGATGATAATGGTATATATACAGGGGATAAGCCATTAAAATATGGCTTTGGACTCAATGGTATGATAAAACGCTGTAAATCAGTTGGAGGTAATTGTTCCTTTTTTCTAAATGAACCAAAAGGACTTCGAGTTGAAGCCACTATTCCAATTCAGAAAAATGGAGGAGAAGTATGACAGAAAAGATTCGTATTGTGCTAGCTGATGATGAACCATTTGTTCGAAAAGGCCTATGCTATATTATTGAAATGCAAGATGACATGGAGATAGTTGGGGAATGTAAAGACGGTAAGGAAGCAATTAAAGTGGCTTTAGAAACTGCACCAGATATGGTAATTATGGACATTCAAATGCCTGACTTATCAGGCATTATGGCTACTAAAAATATTATGAGTATATTACCAAACACAAAGGTTGTTCTATTAACAACATTTGATGTACAACAATATGTCTTAGATGGTATTCGAGCTGGTGCAGTGGGTTATATATTAAAAGATACTGAGACGGAGGAAATGTTAGATAGTATTCGATCTATGAATAGAGGGGCAATGATTTATAATAGCACGACAGCAAATCAAGCTTTTACACAATTTATAAAACACGATAATAATGATTATAATTTAGCTAGCGAAGAACTTGAATATACGGAAACTCTAACTAAGCGAGAGATTGATGTTTTACAATTATTAGCTTATGGAAAACAAAACCATGAAATAGCTAAAATCCTTTATGTTTCCGAAGGGACAGTCAAAACTCATATCCACAATATTCTTCAAAAACTAGATGTAACAGATCGTACACAAGCAGCTGTAATGGCAATTCGAAAAAAAATTGTAAAGTGATATCTACTGTATGTAGTAAAAAGAATAAAATTTTAAATTAACATAGTGTTTTTCTAATTGAAATTAAACAGATCATAATAAAAAAGAAGGAGAGTATAGCATGGATAATACAACTGGTCTTATTATTTTAATTCTTATAATTCTCCTTAAACTAAAAGAAAGGGAATTGAAAGTTCAACGAATGTGGATTGCTCCTGTATTAATCGCATACTATACATTTACTCATGTATTTAACGATCTCACATTAATAGAAACAGGTCTATTTGTAGTATTACTTGCTCTTGGAGGAATTGTAGGAGCTGTGCGTGGTTCTACAACTATAATACGAATCGATAAAAATAATGGGAAGGTTTATGCTAAAAATTCTTATATCGCCTTAGGTATATGGATTGTTGTATTTATTTTACGTTTTATTGTAACGTATATTTTTAAAGGTTCAAGTCAGTATGCGCTAGGTTTAGTAACGAATGGTATTTTTTGCTTTATTGCGGCGAGTGAGTGTATAAGAAAAGGGATTCTATACTTAAAAGCAAAAAGTTTGATGCATTCAAAACATTAAGTATTGCTAAGGGTAATTTTTGTAGTATAGCAAATTTCAGTGTTTTTCTAACATCAACACATTGCCATCAAGTTAAGAAACTCATTGTTCCTCAAAAATGAAAAAATGTTATGCTCTCTGTATATTCCTACAGAGAGCATAACATTTTTTATGACTCTTTCTATTCAAAATGAACTACAATTGTTTACTGAGAAATTCCCCAGACATATGTCATCACATATCTTGGATAAATTAGCTAGAGAAATAGGATTTGTTCAACAGGAAAATAAATATTAGCATCTTTCTTCCAAGAACAAATAAAAGAAAGCGTTGATTCTTATCTTCATTATCCAGGAATATACTCAGGCGGCCAAGAAAATATTTAGTGCAATAGTTACTCGAAAGAATAACTGAAAAATAACATACGAGGAGATGGAAGAAATGAAAAACGAAAGAATTCAACAATTACAAGAAAATTGGGAGTTAGATAAACGTTGGAAAGGGGTAAAACGCCCGTATTGTGCCGAAGATGTTATTCGTCTTCGAGGATCTATCGATATTGAACATACACTAGCACGCCACGGTGCAGAGAAACTTTGGCAATCGCTTCATATAGAAGACTACATCAATGCGCTTGGTGCATTAACAGGAAATCAAGCAATGCAGCAAGTGAAAGCAGGCTTAAAAGCAATTTGTGTAAGTGGTTGGCAAGTAGCTGCTGATGCCAATTTATCTGGACATATGTATCCAGACCAAAGTTTATATCCAGTGAATAGTGTGCCCTCTGTTGTAAAAAGAATCAATCAAACGTTGCAACGTGCTGATCAAATTCAGCATATGGAAGGTGGCAGTGATATAGATTATTTCGTACCAATTGTTGCAGATGCAGAAGCTGGTTTTGGTGGGCAATTAAACGTATTTGAATTAATGAAAGGAATGATTGAAGCAGGTGCAGCAGGTGTACATTTTGAAGATCAGTTGTCTTCAGAAAAGAAATGCGGACATTTAGGTGGAAAAGTATTATTACCGACACAAACGGCGGTACGTAATTTAATTTCTGCTCGTTTAGCTGCGGATGTTATGGGCGTGCCGACAGTAATCGTGGCAAGAACAGATGCAGATGCAGCGGATTTAATTACGAGCGACATTGATCCAATTGATCAAGAATTTATTACAGGAGAAAGAACAACGGAAGGTTTTTATCGTACAAAAGCGGGGCTCAATCAAGCGATTGCACGTGGCCTAGCATATGCACCGTACGCAGATCTTATTTGGTGTGAAACGTCTGAACCAAATTTAGAAGATGCGAAGCGTTTTGCAGAAGCAATTCATGAGAGATACCCAGGAAAGTTACTCGCATATAACTGTTCACCGTCGTTTAATTGGAAACAAAAATTAGATCAAAAAACAATTGAAAACTTTCAAAAAGAAATGGCATCATATGGTTACAAACTCCAATTTGTAACACTTGCAGGATTCCATTCGTTAAACCACAGTATGTTCGAATTAGCACGCGGCTATAAAGAACGTGGTATGGCAGCGTATTCTGAATTACAACAGGCCGAATTTGCAGCAGAAGAGCATGGTTATTCTGCTATGCGTCATCAACGAGAAGTCGGAACAGGTTACTTTGACGAAGTAGCACAAGTGATTACGGGTGGAACTTCATCTACGACAGCGCTGAAAGGTTCTACGGAAGAATTGCAGTTTAAAGATAATTAATTCAGTTATTGTGGAGAAAGTCTTAAATAACATTGGGATTTTGAACAAAAATTGCATGAGAAACATATATGTAATATTCAATTTGTTTTGAATTTTATCAATGTGGTTGTTGCATTTTAAATTATAATATAAGTAACTCTTTTTATTGCTATATATCTGTCATTTCTTGTTACAGAATCCTTATTACAAGGATTCTGTTTTTTTGCATTAAATTTCTACAAACAAAAAAGATAAGGTCGGAGAATTCAATCTTATCTTTAGTACAAGGAGTAAACATAAGGGATAATCATCATATTTTTATCACGCTTTATAGTTTAAATTTTGAATATTCAAACTATAAATAACAAGTATATCTATATTGAGAAATTTATTGCAAATTTAGTTGTAAATGTTTCAAATTAGAAAAGGTTAGCTCCTCACTTCACCCCAGCCAAAAACCTTACACCCAAAAACGAAGGGTAACTCAATTATCAAACTCATATTAAGTTTCAATCTTGCCTAAGCACCCATTAGGATATACAATTGATCATCTATTTTTCTTTACATAATCTCCAGATACAGTCCATATCAACTATAGATTCTTGTCTTATGCTAAATGTAGTTCCAAACAAAACAAGGAGGTAATGAAAAATGATTAAAACATTATTAGCAGGAGCACTTTTAAGTACAGGATTGGTAGCGGGGGGTGCAGTAGGTGCAGATGATGCGAAAATGGACAATTTAAAATCAAATGAAGATAGTTCAAATCAAGTAATTACACGGAGTGCAGATGGAACAACGTCTTTCTCACAAAACTTTGATGTACCTAAAGATGCAGTGCCAGCAACTCCTAAAGGAGATGCAAAAACTGTTGAAAGAACAGAAGGTACAGGTTCTCAAGAAGGAAAAATGGTACCAACAAAAGAAGGAAATTAAATACTATATAGTTATAACGAAGAGCATCCAAAAAGTGGTGCTCTTTTTATATTATAGGGATCAACTGGTTTTATTCAATATAGAACTGTAGTGGGAATTCAAGCTAGAATATGGGTTACTGTCTCTTCAAATCAGGGTGTTTGAAGCACTAGGTTTGATGGTAACGTTACAACATAAACATTTTATTAGAGATTTTTTAAATTTACATACACTCTAGATAAACTACATATCAACTTCAGATACTTGTTTTATGATACAAGTAATCAAACAAAAGGAGGGCAATACAAAATGATTAAACAGTATTAACAGGGCACTCTTTTAAGTACAGGAGATTATTAACAGGTGGAGAAAATGTTGAAGATGTACAGACAGATAAACATATTCCATATGAACAAAATGAATTGTAACAAACTCTAGAAAAGTACGATTCGAAGAAATTTGAGTTATAAAAAGAAAATAGATAAATATAGTGAAAATAGATAAATTGACAAGAGAAAAGCACTTTGTGTATATCACAGGTGCTTTTTATTTTCATTTTAATATAGGGCTTGCATTAAATTTTTACACTAAAATATATACGGCAAAAAGGGGGGAGTTCATTGCACAAAGTTATTTATGGAATATTAATTTTAATTTATACTTTGTATTCATTTTTTGTAAGTGATGGAAGTGAAGTAGGGTTTATTATGGTGTTAACTATAGTACTTATCTTTTCTGTGGTTTTAGAAAAAGGAAATGCAAACAAAACGACTGATTAAAGGTCTTTTTGTTTGCATTTTTTAGTTGGCTATTACAGTCCAGATGTTTTAGGGATAGCACCAAATCGCCATCAACTTAAGAATTCAGAATTACCCCGAAATGAAAAAATGAGCAATTTTGTTACAAGTTAGCACAAAATTTCGTTCTGGGGGTACTATAAAATTGTAGCTTGATGGAGATTTGACGTTACCCCTATAAAGGTGTGGTTTTCGTACTTTTAAATACAATCATGTCACTTAAGTAATGTGAGCGTCGCTGCTATTACATTGTCCACAAATGAACGTTGGGGGCGAGATTTCATCATAACCGTTAGACCGATTAACGCTACAATCAGTGCCTGTGCCAAAGACTTTGCATCTGTGTTGAATTCCAGCTCACCTGATTGGATTCCTCGTTCGATCGTCTCCTGAAAAATGACGGCGAGGTACATTTGATGTTCTCTGGTCAAAATTTCAAATCTCTCATCATGAGGTGCTAGTTCAACCATTGTATTGATACAAAAACAACCTTTACTAAGATCCCCTGCGTATTCTTCATTGACGACATCGGCAAAGAAAATAGAAAATGCCTCTTTTACAGAGGAGTGACTTTGAAGCCTATTTCGTATATCAGAGGCCCGAGACATTGTATACCTGCGAAGTGCGGCTTCAAACAATTCTTTCTTATCTCCAAAAGTCGAATAAATACTAGGGCGTTGAATGCCCATTCTAGAAGTAAGATCACTTAATGAGGTAGCCTCATATCCCTTCTCCCAAAATAACTGCATTGCTGCATCTAAAACTTGATCCTCATCAAATTCACGGGTTCTTGCCATTAAGAATTCTCCTCCTCAAACTTTGATTTTATTAATTGTTTTAGGATAGGTGTGTAGGTAATTACAATTGTTTTTTTATTACCAAACAGTATGTAATTATTATATAATTAGCTATTCTTCATGTCAAATCAAGATCCATTCATTTAATGAAACATTAACTTTAGTGCAAAAAATCGTTGACATCATGAATAAGGCTAAGTTATATTTACCAGTAATCATATCGTACTGAACGGTATGTTATGATTAAAAATATAATGTAATTGGAGGTTAAGGTATGTGCAAAACAGAGACAAATATAGAAGATGATCCACTCTACACTAAGATAAGTCATAAATCTTCCATAACAAAACCTAATTTGAATCAACAGCTATCCATGTCTCACGCTTTGGCATTATTGTTTGCGACTGCCTGTGGAATGTCTGTGGAATGTCTGTTGCCAATATTTACTTTGCACAGCCGTTGCTTGATCAACTATCTAATGAGTTTAGTATTAACCATTCCATTATTGGTGTTGTTATTACCATTACACAAATTTTTTATGGATTGGGCTTACTACTACTCGTACCGCTTGGAGATTTGCTAAACCAGCGACGTCTAATTGTCGGTCAGATGCTATTATCTACAACAGCTCTGGTTATAGTTGGTACTGCTTCCTCCAGCATGGTACTTTTCGCAGGTATGGCTTTGGTGGGTCTGCTTGCAGTTGTGACACAGACTCTCGTGGCGTTTGCAGCGACCATCGCTTCCCCTACAGAAAGAGGACGTGTCGTTGGCATTGTAACAAGTGGGATAGTTATTGGCATACTTCTCGCACGTACTTTTGCTGGTATATTAACAGATGTTGCGGGATGGCGTTCTGTATATCTATTTTCTGCAGCGCTCATGCTTTTGATGGTTTTTATGTTTATAAAGATGTTGCCCAATGTTGAACGCGAGGTAAAATCGCTATCCTACCCTCAGTTGATTAGATCGGTGCTTGCTTTGTTTATTCAAGAACGAACGTTACGCGTTCGCTCCGTTCTAGCCATGCTGATTTTTGCTGATTTCAGCATTTTGTGGACTTCACTAGTACTGCCACTTAGTACACCGCCAATTGCTCTATCTCATAGTGCAATTGGCGCATTCGGTCTTGTAGGTGTGGCTGGAGCCTTGGCTGCGGCACGGGCAGGGAAATTGGCCGATCAAGGTTACGGACAACGAACGACAGGCATTGCTTTAGCTCTATTATTGATTTCATGGTTGTTCATCAGCTATATAGAGCAGTCATTAATCGCATTAGTGATAGGGATAGTTTTACTTGATTTGGCCGTACAAGCAATACATGTCACGAATCAAACCATGATCCTTCCATTGCATACAGAAGCACGGAGTCGACTTACTGCTGGATATATGGTGTTTTATTCTATCGGCAGTGCTGGTGGTTCAATTGCGTCGACTCAAATATACGTACACTTTGGCTGGGGAGGGGTTTCCTTACTCGGAGCCTCTGTCAGTGTTTTAGCTCTTCTTTTTTGGGCTATGACCAGACGAGTTAAGATTTTATGAAATAAACGTGTGTTAGCCAATATGAGAAACACGTTACTACCATAAAGGAAATGATTAATTTTTTTGACTTAAATCTAATTGGACTAGGAGAGATAACAAATGGAAATAGGTATTACGTCTTTTGTAGAAACGAAACCAGATGTTCATAGTGGTGAAGTGATAAGTCACGCACAGCGATTACGTGAAGTTGTTGAAGAAATCGTTCTTGCTGATCAAGTGGGACTTGATGTGTTTGGTGTTGGTGAGCATCATAGGAAGGATTATGCAGCATCCTCTCCAGCGATGGTTCTATCAGCGGCGGCACCACAAACGAAAAAGATACGGCTCGCGAGTGCAGTAACCGTGCTTTCTTCAGCTGATCCTGTGCGCGTTTTTCAGGATTTTTCTACACTGGATGGCATTTCAAATGGACGCGCAGAGATTATGGCGGGTCGTGGCTCCTTTATCGAATCTTTTCCATTGTTTGGCTATAACTTGAAAGACTATGAAGAACTGTTTGAAGAACATTTGGACCTACTGCTCAAAATACGTCAGTCCGAAAAAGTGACTTGGGAAGGCGGACATAGACCAGCAATCAATAATTTAGGTGTATATCCAAGACCTGTTCAAGATCCTTTACCGATATGGGTTGGTAGCGGTGGGAATCAGGAATCTGCTATCCGTGCCGGTTTTCTGGGATTACCACTTATGCTGGCGATTATTGGTGGTAGCCCAATGCACTTTGCACGAATTGTACAGCTATATAAGAAAGCGGCGGCTCACGCTGGTCATGATGTATCAAAACTTCAGGTGGGATCTCATTCAATTGGATTTGTTGGAGAGAATACGGAATTGGCAGCAGATACATTTTTCCCTTCCACTCAGGCAGGCATGAATAAACTTGGTAAAGAGCGGGGGTGGCCTTATTATGATCGTTCCAGCTTTGATGCTGCACGAAGTTTTGAAGGGGCGTTGTATGTTGGTGATCCAGATACAGTCGCCGAAAAAATCATACATCTTCGTAAGCATGTAGGGATTACACGCTTTATGATGTATGTACCATTAAGTACCATGCCACATGATCAAGTCATGCGTGCCATAGAATTGCTTGGAACAGAAGTTGCCCCTCGTGTAAGAGAGGAAATTGCCAAATGGGAAGTTGAAGGAGAACAGGAGACACATCTATTCCGTTAATTATTCCATAAGGATTGCATCAAGTTCCATTATTTAATTGGAGGAATTTATATGAAAATTGACAGTCGAGTATTACCAGAATTAAAACAGGCTTTCTCACAATTTCCAGGCTTTCAATTAGAGGGGGATTTGGAGGCGAGTCGAAGTCTCTTGTCGAATCCACATTTGGAAAAATCAGAGCTTGTACACATGACCAAGCGAATGATTCCTGGCGCAGCCGGCGATATGTTAGTTAAAATTTACGAACCCGTTGAGAAAAATCTTGATAAACTTCCAGCTATGCTGTGGATTCACGGTGGTGGATACGTAATGGGCCACCCTGATATGGACGATGTTTTGTGTGAACGCTTTGTTCAGACTGCTGAATGCGTTGTTGTGTCTGTCGATTATCGACTTGCGCCCGAACATCCTTATCCAGCGGCTATTGAAGATTGTTATGCATGCTTGGTTTGGATGACAAATGAGGCAGACTCGCTTGGAATTGATGTGAATCGAGTTGCGATCGCCGGTGCAAGTGGAGGCGGTGGACTAACAGCAGCGCTTGCGTTAATGGCTCGTGATAAAGGAGGTCCATCTATTATTTTTCAGATGCCGCTGTATCCGATGCTTGATAGTCACAACATAACACCATCAAGCTATGAGATTATAGAAGACAATGCAACATGGAATAGATCAAACAATTTAACGGCTTGGAATATGTACTTGGGAAAGAAGGACGATACTAACGAACCATCTCCCTATGCCGTACCTTCGAGAGCAGAAAACTTAGCCGGACTACCGCCAACTTATACATGTGTAGGTCAACTCGATTTATTCCGAGATGAAATTATTGAATATGTAACACGACTTGCACAAGCAGGAGTAGATGTTGAATTTCATCTCTATCCCGGCTGCTTCCATTGCTTTGAAGTGCTTGTGCCTGAAGCCGAAGTGAGTCAGCGTGCCAGTCAGAATTATTTTGATGCGATGGCACGGGCGCTTCATCCATAACTTATCTTAGTTCAGTCATCGGGGTGTTCAACTGAAGGCATGAGTGATAGCTCTAAATTTATTCGATGAGTAGAGATTACAGAAAGAAGTACAAATAGTGCCACCATATACTTTAAATTTTGCCCCTTACTCATTGATTAAAAACAGGAAATACTTCAAAGTTGGAATATTTAACCAAGTTTTCGAAATAGTGTGCTAGCAATTCAACTTTTTTACTGCGGTTACGATGATAAGCACAATCAACACTTTGGAGCGTTTTTTTCGTAAGTCGAGTTACTTTTTTAATCGCATTCATACTAAACAGCAGCAGGAAAGGGCGCCAATTGAACATTGGCACCGTTTATAAGAAGCGATAGACTGCATCCTTAGCTGGATCTTCATTTCAAGCTCGGAAAAAATAGAATTAAGTTCTTTTGGTAGTTGATGATATTGGTTATTTTGAGCTATTGTAGTTAAGGCACCTCTTCTGTGGTAGTGATTTCTAGGTAATCTCACTATACCAAGGATCGAGGTGTTTTTCATTTTACTCAAGTTGTACAGTACACAATTGATAGACTCTAAATTCAATATAGCTAAATCTCCCCGCTTATTTTATAGGTGCGAAAGTTGAGTTATTTGATTCCCATCTTAATGAAGAAGTATTGAAATATATTTCTCCATTAGAATGGGAACACATTAATATTCTAGGAAAATACCGATTTAGTATAAAAGAAATTGCATCATTAGACTCCCTACAATCACTACAAACAACTTAACAGTAAAAAGCCAATTATTCTCTTAGAGTACCGGAAATCGGCTTTTTCTTATGAAATTTTGCTTAGCGTACGAAATTCGCGTTTTGATGGTGCTACCCCATCGCTATCAAGCTAAGCTCATGTAACGTCAATGATAGGCGAGATTGTTTCTTTTTTTCGAAAGTCTATATGTAGGTGCTTTAAAGATTTGCAT